>CAKZKB010000370.1 GCA_937121005.1 uncultured cyanobacterium
TAGGTGGGCGATAACCGCCGATTCCAGTTGCGCGAAACGAATTTCGGGCAAGTCGGGATTTTTCGGATCTTCAATACTGATAACAGTTTCCCTACCGTAGGGGCGAACGGCGTTCGCCCTATCCAAATTGTCGTCGTCGATCGCCCTTTCCAGTAACATCGCCAAACTCGGAACGCGGGAAATAGTAAAGCGATCGCCAAACAAATATTCGAGGGGGAGTAAGTGTAAGTCGCGGTGGGGAACGAGAATCAGACGATCGATCCCTTCTAGGTATTCAATAATGCGATCGACGTACAGCAAGGACTTGAGATCCCCAAGGCGATCGCGTAAAAAGTCTTGCCAACCGTCTAGCGATTTTTCGGCTTGTTTGCGGTTCTGGCGATAGTTGTCTTTCCAGTCTCGCATCCAGTTTTCAAAGGTTTTGACGTGGTTCGCTGCTTCTTCGACAGCTTGCGGATCGGGTTTGCGGCTGGCAAATATTTCTGTGAGGGGGGAGAAGAGAGATTCAGGACGATCGCGACGAATGACGATCGGATATTTTTCGTTGGCACGAATGACAAAAGTTGTCATCGCTACCGAACTGAGATGCCAGTAGAGAATGGCTGTGTTCTCGGTTAGCAAGGCTTTGATGTCAGCATACTTGAAAGTTACCGATTTGTCGCCTTCCTCGTTCCTCTGGCTCTGCCAGGGAATGCTTTCTTCGAGGCTCTGCCTCGTGTATACTGGAGGCGGAGCCTCCGTAGTGCGTTGCACCCCAGAGGGATGCAACGAGTGGGAAGGGTGAAACCAACTCAAGCATAAGTTTTTCCGTTCTTCAGCCAGTTCTAAGGCTTTGATATGTTGTCCCCGTTTTTGTGCCAGTGCGAAGAAACCGACGCGCATTTCTTTGAAGCTATCGAACTTACGCTTCAATAACAATTGCTTTCCGGGAGATGGCGTATCGCGTAACAAGCGCTCGAGTTCGTCGGAACCTTCGTTCAACAAACCTTGCACGGTTTCCGTTTCGTCGAGTGCTTGACAAACGGGAATCAAATCTTGGAGAAGTTCTAGGAACTCCTCGCGAAACTGTTCGGGATTTAGTTGTTTTTGTGCCGTTTGGAAGTTGGCTTTTGCGGCTTCCCAGTTTTCTTGTAAAGCGTGTGCTTTTGCTTGTTGCCAGTGCAATATACCTCGTTTTCGCCAATCTTCTGGGGTATTACTCTGAAAGGTGTCAAGCCTATTTTGCCAGTAACTTAAGGCATTTCGATATCCTTGCATATGGTATATACACCAACCGATCTCTTTGGACAAGTCTCCAGTAAGAATCAAGCTGATAGTATCACTATCTAATTCCATTTCAAAAATTTTAAGATCTTTCCTGTCTACGTTGCCTGCTTGTAAAAGTGCAGAGCCAACAATAAGCATTGAAAAAGTGTGCCTGTAACTCTGGAGTGCCTCTTCATATCGCCTCATTTTATACAGAACATTAGCTCGATTATAGTAATCGAACCAACTATTTTTTCGCAACTTGAGAGTGCGATCGTAACTTTGTAAAGCATCTGCATAATACTCTAACTTGAATAATGCAAATGCTTTTTCACTCCAAGCACCAGGATGAAACGAGTTTAGTTTGAGACACCGATCGCAATTCTCTATTGCTTCTTTATGAAGTCTTAATATGTTCAATAAAACTCCTTTGTTGCCCCAAGCATTAATAGCTTCTGGATTTACGATGAGAGCACGATCGTAGCTTTGTAAAGCTTCTTCATACCGCCCCAAACGACGTAGCGACCGGCCTAGGTTGATCCAAGCACGATAGTTATAAGGATTCAACTTTAGAGCGCAATTATAGTTTTTTATCGCTAGCTCATAATCTCCTGATTCAGCTAGCGAATTGCCTCGGTTATAATATTTAATTTCCGTAGATGTATAATTATCACTACTAGAAATTGGTAATTCACGACCATCTTTTAAAGGCGATGGTAATTCAAGAGAAATCTCTATATTGGAATGTGGATAACTAGCATTGAACTCATTGTCTGGATTAGGGGAAAATGACGATAGATTGTTAAGTTTAGATTTTCGGTCTTCCGGTAATGATTTAGGTAATAGAGATCGTGGAACTAAAGGTGTTATTTCTTGCTCTTTCTCCACCTTGACCTGTAAATGCTGTTCCGCGTAGCGACGCTGACTCCGTACATTATGAGAACTCGGATCGATTTCCACAGCGCGATCGAAACTTTCCACTGCTTCGCCATAGCGGTGCAAACCACACAACGCAATACCGCGATGATACCAGGAGTCAAAACAATTCTCTTGTAACGCCAAAGCCTTATCGAAACAGACGATCGCGTTTTCGTGCTGTTGTTTTTGATACAAAAGTTCTCGACCCCGTTCCAACCATCCCGGTGCGTCATTGGGTTCCGGTTCCGGTGGGGTTTCCGGTGCGGGTGGCGGTGTCTCCTGCTGCGAAGACTCCATTTCCATACCCGTTAGCGGATCGCAGTCTTGTGAGTTTGCCATCGATCGCGTTTTTGTTAACCCATTTTCCGATTGTACCACAAGGAGCAAGTACCCGATAGCGAGTACGGGAGCAAGATGCTCCCATTACCAAACAGGAATCCGGGTTATTTCAATTCCCAATCCTCGATCGTCAAATCAGAAACTCGATTAAATTCTTGTGTGTTGTGTCTTAGTCAAGGCTTTCGCAAACACCTTCATCATCTAAGACGATCGGATCGTCGGCGCAAATTCCCATTAACGATTCTAAAGGAACGAGATTGTTCAATCGTGCAGGATTTAGCTGTCGTGCGTAAACCAGCAGTGCCGAAAGCTGTGCTTCTGACAACTTCTCAATTTCGACTAAAACTTGCTCTCGAAGCGTCATGCACTTTACCTCCATAAATTCCACCGACATTCTCTCACTATAGCACGATATTTAACTGTAGGGTGGGGATTATTTACCCTAAAACTTCAGCCAACTAAAAATACGATCGCTTGTCAACTCCAAGTCAAGTTCTTCTAGCATTGGCAGACGATCGTCCCCAGAAAATACCTTCGGTTGCTGCTGCGATCGCAATACCAAAGCCGAGCGATCGACCGGATCCAACAACCACCCCAACCGACACTCCGACTCCAAACAATAGCCGATATTGTCGATAACCCGACTGGGACTTTGTTCCGGCGAAAGAATTTCAATTGTCCAATCGGGACACAAGAAAAAGTCGTTAGGAATTTCCCCATCTGCATCGAAAGGAATGCGAGACCAACTGAAAACTGCAATATCGGGAACCAGCGATCGAGAGCCAAAGGTACAGCGTAACTCTGGAACCGCACAGGCAATTTTTCGCTCTTTTGCAGACTCGTTAATGCAGTTGGCTAACATTAGCTGTAACCAACTGTGCTTTCCTTTTGGCATGGGCTTCTGGATAATTTCCCCATTGATGTATTCGCGATCGGGTTT
This sequence comes from uncultured cyanobacterium, assembly GCA_937121005.1. Taxonomy (GTDB): domain Bacteria; phylum Cyanobacteriota; class Cyanobacteriia; order Cyanobacteriales; family Geitlerinemataceae; genus CAKZKB01. Next base: position 3,443 of record CAKZKB010000370.1, read on the forward strand.
GGTTTCTGGCAACTCCAGAAATGCTTCTAGCGTCAGCGTTTCAGTAGCGATCGTCCGTGTCATGGTTCTCCATTGTTGTACCACAGGGAAAGGAGACAGGAGCAAGATGCTCCCATTACCAAACCGAAATCCTGGTTCTTTATGTTATCGAATTTGGGGACACCAAGCCGACAAGGTGGGTTACTATAAATTCTGGTTTGCCCTCGATCGCCCTTATGATGCTAAAAGACCTCAAAAATAACATCGATCGCCTTTCGGCACGCGATCGCCTACATTTACTCAAATATATCGCCGACTCCCTCGATGGCGATGTTGCCGATGGCGACAATAATGGTACAATTGCTCCAGCCCCCACCGCTACCAGTACCATCGAATCCATTTACACCGACGGGGCCTGCTCTGGCAACCCCGGCGACGGCGGTTGGGGAGTCGCTATTTACTACACCGACGGATCGGCTTGGGAACTGGGGGGCGGCGAGACGAATACCACCAACAACCGCATGGAATTGCAAGCGGCGATCGCG
>CAKZKB010000371.1 GCA_937121005.1 uncultured cyanobacterium
GCAGCCCATGACATTCCCGCGTAACGCACCAAAGTATAATTGGGTAACACAATTCGGCCTAATTGCAGCCCATGACATTCCCGCGTAACGCAACGATATAGATATCGGATAAAATGGTATCGCTTGTAACCGTATTCCCTACGAATAACTGCTAATGGTCTCGACAATTCCCGCATCCACCACCTCCCAATTTTCTGGCATTCGCCTCGACATTCGCAGCCTGCACCCGCAACTGGTCGAATGGCGGCGACGGCTGCATCAGTATCCAGAACTGGGGTTTCGCGAACGCCTCACCGCCGAATTTATTGCCGAAAAACTCCGCAGTTGGGGCATCGACTTTGAAGCCGGAATCGCCGAAACGGGCATTGTGGCAACGGTTGAGGGGCAACGCAGCGGCCCCGTCCTGGCCATTCGGGCCGATATGGATGCCCTCCCCGTGTGCGAAGAAAATGAGGTGCCCTATCGATCGCGTCACGAGGGGATTATGCACGCCTGCGGACATGACGGCCATACCGCGATCGCCCTGGGGACAGCGTACTACCTCTCCCAACACCGCCACGATCTCAGTGGGACGGTAAAGTTTATCTTCCAACCGGCCGAAGAAGGCCCCGGCGGGGCCAAACCCATGGTCGAGGCCGGGGTATTGAAAAATCCCGATGTCGATGCCATTATCGGCCTGCATTTATGGAATAACCTGCCGTTGGGCACCGTCGGCGTGCGGGGTGGCCCCTTGATGGCGGCGGTGGAACTGTTTCGCTGTACCCTGAACGGGAAAGGCGGCCACGGGGCCATGCCCCATCAAACCACAGACGCGATCGTCCTGGGTTCGCAAATTGTGAATGCGTTGCAAACCATTGTCGCCCGCAATGTCGATCCCATCGCTTCAGGAGTGGTGACAGTGGGCGAATTTCATGCCGGATCTGCCCTCAACGTGATTGCAGGAACGGCGAAATTTGGGGGTACAGTGCGCTATTTCGATCCCAAATTTCAGGGCTTTTTTGGCGATCGCGTCGAGAAAATTATTGCCGGGATTTGCCACAGTCACGGCGCGAGTTACGATCTCGATTACTGGCAGTTGTATCCGCCCACTGTGAACGACGATCGCATGGCGAATTTGGTGCGATCGGTTGCCGAAACTGTCGTCGAAACCCCGGCTGGCGTGGTTCCCGAATGCCAAACTATGGCCGGGGAAGATATGTCCTTTTTCCTGCAAGCAGTTCCCGGTTGTTACTTCTTTCTCGGTTCGGCCAACCCAGAGAAAAAACTCGACTTTCCCCACCATCACCCCCGCTTCGACTTCGACGAAACGGCGTTATGTGCAGGTGTGGAATTGTTCGTGCGTTGCGTGGAACAGTTTGATTTGTCTTACTGTCGGTGATGAAGGTTTGTAACGAAATGGACAGTTCGGGCGCGATCGCCATTTATTCTAACCTAAAAGTGCGATCGCGCTTACCTACCTAATGTGTTAAAATGCGATCGTGCTACCGCCCCTGATAACAGAGTCGAATGGACGATTTATCCTCTTTTGTCGATCGCATTATTGAGGCTGACTGTCGAGACGTACTCGAGGCGTTACCGACTGATTCAGTTGACTTGATTATTACGTCTCCACCCTACGCCGAGCGTCGCAGTAAAACCTACGGCGGCGTAAAAGTGGATGAATACGTGAGTTGGTTTCTTCCCATTACCCAACAACTCCAGCGCGTTTTAAAGCCGGAGGGATCTTTTATTTTGAATATCAAAGAGCCTGTTGTTGATGGAGAACGCCACACTTTTGTCTTGGAACTGATTGTAGAAATGCGTAAGCAAGGCTGGCGCTGGGTAGAGGAGTATTGCTGGCATAAAAAGAATTGCTATCCGGGAAAGTGGCCGAATCGATTTCGCGACTCGTGGGAACGGTGCTTGCATTTTACCCTCAACAAAAAGTTCGCTATGTATCAAGAAGCCGTTATGGTTCCCATGGGAGAATGGCGACACAAGCGATTGAGCAAACTCAGCGATACTGACAAGCAGCGAGATACCTCAAAAGTGGGCAGTGGGTTCGGTAAAAATGTATCCAATTGGGTCGATCGCCCGATGGCTTACCCCACTAACGTACTGCATTTAGCGACAGAATGCAGCAATCGCGGTCACAGCGCCGCGTTTCCGGTAGAGATTCCGAAGTGGTTTATCAAGTTGTTTACGCAAAGCAACGATGTTGTTTTAGATCCGTTTGTGGGATCGGGAACCACTGCTGTGGCTTGCGAAGAACTCAATCGTCGCTATATTGGCATCGAACTCAAAGCCGAGTATTGCCAAATTGCTCGCGATCGTTTGCAGGGAGCAACTCAGTTAACGTTATGGGAGAAAAAAGGAGAGTACAATGTCAATTCCATCTGAAGAACTAGAACAGTTGATTGCGGCGCAGTTGGATGTATTTTACGATCGCCGCATCCAAACTCTGCAAAAACTGGATTTGTGGAAAACGCTGCGGCGCAAAAATCCTTACCTATTTCGGGCGATCGGGATTCAAGATGCTTCCGAGATTGTTAAGGAACTTTTAAAAGCCTACATTTCCTCATCAGATGAAGGTATTTTCGGTCATGTCTTTTTTGAGCCGATTGTCAAAGCAGTTGGGAAGGCAACAGAAGCAGAACAACTGGGCATGGATGTGGTTATAGAGACGACTGAGGTTTATACCGTCGTGCAAGTCAAATCTGGCCCGAATTGGGGTAATGCCGACCAAAAGCGTAGATTAAAAGATAACTTTATCAATGCTCGCGAGGAATTTTTGCGAAAGAATTTAAATAAGGAGTTTAGGGCTTTACTGGGACAATGTTACGGAAGAACAAATACAGAAGCCAGCGAAAAACGCCTTTATGCAACGCGATCGGGTCAAGTCTTTTGGGAGGAAATCACGGGCGACCCAGATTTCTACCTTAAGCTAATACGCTTGATGAAAGATTATCCAGCCCGCCACCGTCCTGACTATCAAGAAGCCTGGAATAATGCCGTCAACCGATTTACAAAAGAGTTTCTTATTTATTTTTCTAATTCTGAGGGGGCAATCGATTGGGAAAAAATTGCCCAGTTAAATAGTGGTAAGAATCCACCGAAGAAGCCGAAGAGTAAGAAAACATCACTTTAGAAAGCGATCGCAGCCGCCATCCTCAAACGTCCTCCAACCTCGCTCGATCGCGATCGTGACCGATTTTAGCTCTATCATGGAGTGTGACAGTCTGCCTCCTCAAATCGAAATGCCTTGGTTTGCCAAAATCGAAACCGGAATTGTGGAAAAAGAGATCTTCGATCGCCACGTCAGCGATCACGTAGCCTACGTGAAAGAACTCGTCGCCAAAGGACACCAGGCCCGAAGCGGCTACTGGGCGCGGCGCGGCGGCGGGATGCTGATCTTTGCAGCCGAGTCCATGGAACAGGCGCGGGCGATCGTCGCCAACGATCCTCTGATAAAGAACGGTTGCGTCACCTACGAACTTTATGAGTGGTGCGTGGTTGCGGAATGAGAAAACTGTGCTACTATAACAAATAGACCTGGACCCGTGCGGCGCTAACGCCCAAACCTTGTCAGGACCGGAAGGTAGCAGCAATACGGGATGCTTATCGCAGGCGCGGACTCCGGGTCGCCCCTTTTATCGATAGCCATCGATACGCCCTTCACCGACGGACGCGAGGAGCCTTGGCACAAATGGCAGGGATCGGCGATATGCTACAAAAAGCGTTCTATATGGGCGTGGGACTGGCTTCCTACGCTGGCGAAAAGGCTGGCGACAAATTCGCCGAACTGCGGGTGCAAGCCCAAAAACTCGCCGACGAAATGGTGGCTCGCGGCGAAATGAACTCCGAAGAAGCCCGCCGC
>CAKZKB010000372.1 GCA_937121005.1 uncultured cyanobacterium
CGCGGTGGGAAAAGAAGCATAGAAAATTTTGCCCTCGGGATCCACGTATTGAAAAATTTCGTGGCCCGAGGCTAAATCGACAGCAGCCAAACCCCGGTTCTCGCCGATGGGTACGCCAGTAAACGGATCGCGTAACACCGGGCCATCCACTTCCACGTAAGAGACATTGGAGACGGTATCGATATCGTCATCGACGGCGATCGTCTGGGGCGAACTGGGTACGGTAAACGGGCCGACCGGGCCGTTTTCGGGATCGTTGCCGGGGCCGCCGGGATTGTACACTGGGGAATAGGTTCCCGCAGACGGCAGTTCCACTTGGCTAATTTGCCGTACCGCCGCCTCGTCTCCCGAGAGAATAATATCGTAATAATTGTCGTGGTCTTCGATATAGGTCAAATCGTAGGTGGGTTGGGCGAAAGACAAGTCTGCCAAGCCTTCAACCCGCACCGAACCAAATCCCGCGATCGCGTAATCTGTCCCAGTTTCCGTCAAAGTAACCCTGTTTCCTTCTGCATCTTCGGCTTGCAAGCGAAAGTAGCGTTGGAATTCTGTGGGTAACAGACTGGCAATACCATCGGGAGAAAATCCGGCACTGGTATAAATTCGCAGCCGAAACATAGCGCGATCGCCGTATAAATCCGCACCGCTATTATTTTGATTCGTAACTAACCAGAGAGGCGCACCTTCTCCGAGGTCGCTAAAGCGATTTAATTTGGCGGCTAAAATTGTCGGGCCGTTCCCTTCCACGTAGGGATTGAGACTATCAACAGTCAATCCTACCGCGTCGATGGGGCCGTTCGGCCCGACCATTTCTAGTGGGGTTGAATCTAACACGGTGGACACGGAAACCGGATAAATTGCCCCTTCGGTTCCCGGTAGACCTCGGTTGCCAAAATCCCCCGTAATCACGACAGTTTGGCGTTCGTTATATTCGCTGTTGGGTAAAAAAGAGGCGATGACCGGCGTAACCACAACGCCATCGTTTCGAGTCACCTGAAAATCGGTCGGATCGACAGTTTCGGGGAGTAAGGGCCAGCTAAAAACAATGGGGGTATTATCGCCTTTTTCAACCTGGATCTCGTAGACGTTTTGCACGTTATCCGTACTGACGGCTGCGGTATAGGCACGTTGGTTGTTCGTCGAATTGTCTCCCAAGTTTTGCCAAGCGACATTATTTGCGAATGCAATCTCTCGGGCATTCTCGTCGGTTCCCGTCATTCCAGGAATGCCCATATAGCCATCGAACCCATAGTTACCTGTAAGCAGGGTTCCCTGGGAATCGAACAGATCGGCAGCGAGCAGAATATTGGTTTTCAGAGACGAATCGAGTCCCGAAGTATTCGTCCTGTCGTTGGCTAGGTAGGCTAGCAGATCGCTAGCAAGCGGCGTATATTGAATCGTCATTGAAGTTAGATCCCCTTTTCTGCAAAGCAGGAAACAGGTTTGTTAACGTGAGTTCGATAGGTTGTCCCGATTCCCTTTGGCAAGGTTGCAACACAACTGTAAAACTGACGTTTTGCTAGGGGGAGCAGTGGCGTTTCCCCGCTTCAAAGTGTAGCACTGCTCGGAACCCGTCGATCGCCGAGAAATGGGCTCTTTTTGCGGATGCAGGGGACGATCGCATTTTTCGATCGATCGCAATCTCTCCGGTTGCGGGCGAAAGACGGTTAAATTCCCAGCCGGCGAGCATTTGCCGGCCCCTCCAGGCCACCCCAAGATAATAAGATTGTTTTCCAGGCGACAGATCGGGCGAAAAATCTCGCTAAAATGGTAATGTGGAAAGTTTGTCTTTCCCATCGACTGTTGTTGGTACTTAATGAGTTCGCTGCTTTTATATGGAATCCGGTAGTCAACCTGCCAGGCCCTCGGAGTCGCTCCACAATCGAGCGGCCCGCGTCGTGGGAACGGCGATCGCCCTCCTCACGCTGACCCTTCCACTCTGGGCGATCGCCCAGCATTCCTCGGACAATCTCGATTTGCTGATGCAAACGACCTATCGAGTACGAGATTTGCGCGAGTAGGATTCGGTCGGTGACGGGCAAATGCGCTCCCCTCTTCCCCTACAATGCTACAGGGGGAGGTTGCGCCTGCGGGCCATCCCGCCTCCCGAAAACGATCTATTTAGGAGTCTGGTTGTGGATTTATCGTTGATTCCCGCTCAAACCAAATCAGGTATCGTCAACATTGTCATCGAAATTACGGGAGGGAGCAAAAACAAGTACGAGTACGATAAGGATCTGCAAAGTTTTGCTCTCGATCGCGTCTTGTATGCTTCGGTGCAGTACCCGTTCGACTACGGCTTTATTCCCAACACCCTGGCCGACGATGGCGATCCCCTCGACGGGATGGTGATCATGGACGAACCGACGTTTCCCGGTTGCGTCATTGCTGCCCGTCCCATCGGTATGTTAGAAATGATTGATGGCGGCGATCGCGATGAAAAACTGTTGTGCGTCCCGGACAAAGATCCGCGCTACAAGGGCGTAAGTTCCCTTAAAGATATTGCCCAGCACCGTTTGGACGAGATCGCTGAGTTCTTTAAGACCTACAAAAATCTCGAAAACAAAGTCACTGAGATTTTAGGTTGGAAAGATGTCGAGGCCGTTTTGCCTCTAGTGGAAAAATGCGTCAAGGCGGTTAAGTAGTTACCAAACGCGATCGGCGACGATATTCCCCCTAAAAGGCTGAGATATCCCCAGGCTTAGCCTGGGGACGCGGCTAGGAATTCTACAATTTCGACAGGGAGGAATTGCGATAGTAGTGGGCCAAAATTTGTAGGTAATTTTGTCCTTGGCGAGACATATTATATGCCCCCCACTGACTCAACCCCACACCGTGGCCGAAACCCCGTCCGACAACGACGAAATTGTTACCTTGCGGTTGAATGGCAAATAGGGTACTGCGAAGTTCGAGGGCATTGCGAACCTCATCGCCATCCATGGAAACCGTACCGCCATCGCCGACAACGCGCAGAGAGACAACGCGATCGCGGGGTGTTTTGCGTTCGGGAACCAGGCTGCGAATGTTGCCAACCCCCAAACGATTGCTGAGATCCGATCGCGAGAAGGTTTTGCGCCACTCAAACACAGGCGTTCCCATGTCATAATCGGGTACGCCACGCAAATAGGGCTTCGGCGATCCCCAAATATCCTCCACGTTTTCCGTGTGCCCGCCCGAGGAAGCGTGATATACTGCCTCGATGATTTGTCCGTTGTGGCTGAGAACCTGTCCGGCGGTGGCTTGGACGGCCGCGTGAGTGCTGCGAGCCTCCGACTCCACGCCGTGATAGACTTGCCATGCAGCCGTATCGCCGACATCGTAGAGGCCGCCACCGCGATGCTGGCGTTGGTAGAGAACGTAGGAACGGGCGGCGACGGCTTGGGCTTTTAGGGCTTCGAGGGGCCAACTGGGCACCATTTCCCCGCCGACAACGCTGTAGAGATACTCTTCGAGATCCACGTAGTTGATGGCAGCGATGCCGTCACCCGTGGCCACGAGGAGGGTGCGCCCGCGATACCAGCCATCGCCAATATACACGAAGCCGTCCCCTTCGGGTTCGATCCAAAAGGCGTTACCCTGCCAGCGATCGAGGGCAATATTTTTGCTGCGCCCTTCTGCCCGAAAGCCGTTCATGGCGGCAATTTGACCCAATACTTCGCCGCTACTGTCGCGGACGATCGCGTTGGTGGAACTGCCCACGTTGACGGCGCTGACACCGCGTTCGATGGCGACGCGCAGTTCGAGGGCGAGAGAAGGGGCGATCGCGACCAGCCATACCAACAGCGTCAACCAGCCGTAGCGCGTGGCGTTCAGGGATGCGCCCAGTTTGCCGAGAATGCGGACGAAAGCTATCATG
>CAKZKB010000373.1 GCA_937121005.1 uncultured cyanobacterium
GGGGCCGGTTTCGTGGCCGTAGCCCTGTTGCTGCGACTGCCCGCCGTGCCCAACTGTCCGGCGATTTTCTGGCCCACTGCTTCTGCCAGTATGCGCCTCTACTGCGGACAAATTGCTGCCAACAAAAAGACCGTCGAAGACCTCCTCGAAGCCATTCGCCTGGTCGATGACTTGCCCGCCGACCACGCTTTGCGCCCCACCCTCGACCAATACATCTACGAGTGGGCGCTGGAACTGCTGGAATTAGGCGAACAATCGTACCAACAAGGCGACTTAGAAGAGGCGATCGAAATTGCCCGCCGCGTCCCCGCCCATATTTGGGTGCCCCAGGGAGAAGAGTCTATGGGCGATCGCGTTCGCGATCGCATCGATCGCTGGAAAACCACCTGGGCCGAAGCCGAGGCGATCGTCGAGAAAACCCAACGCCTGCTACGCCAACAACGCTGGAGTATTGCCTTTCGCGAAGCCGTCAAACTCCTGGCCATAGACAACCAATACTGGCAAACCAAGCGCTACGAACAGCTATCGCGACAAATTCAAGCCGCCCGCGAAGACGGACGCAAACTCGACGAAGCCGCCGAACTGGCCGATCGCGACGATGCCGATAGCTTGGTGGCCGCCATTGAAATGCTCGAAACCATTGGCGTAGACAGTTTTGCCTACCAAAAAGCCCGCGAAAACATCGGCGAATACGGCGGCCGAATGCTGGATCTGGCCCGCGCCGCCATCGACGATCGCGATCTCTCCGCCGCCCTATCTATTGCCCGCAAAATTCCCGACAGTGCCGGGATCGAAGAAGAAGCCGACGATTTCATCGTTTTGGCCCGCGCCCGCTTTCAGGCCTGGCGACCCACCGTGCGTAGTTTAGAAGCCGCGATCGCCCAAGCCCAAAGTAGCGGCCCCGATCGCCCCTTGTACGGTGAAGCCCGCGATCTCATCGAGTTGTGGCAAGTGACCATCGATCAGGTTGCCATCCTCGAACGCGCCCGAGATTTTGCTCGTAACGGTAGCAGCAGCGACCTCTCCACCGCGATCGCCCAAGCCCAACTCGTCTCCACGTCCACCCCCCTGTGGGACGAAGCCAAACGGGAAATCGAGCGCTGGGAACGCCAACTGGCCATCATCGAAGATCGCCCCTACCTGTCCCGGGCCCAACAACTAGCCCGCAACGGCAACATCGATGCGGCGCTACAAGAAGTCTCGCGTATTGACTCCTCGCGACCCATTTACCAAGAAGCCCGCAACGACATCAACGAGTGGCAGCAGGACAAAGAACGTCGCGAAGATGCCCCCATTCTAGAACGGGCCCGCGCCCTCGCCAACGAAGGCAACTTCAGCCGCGCCATCGCTGTCGCCGAGGAGATCCGTTCCGGCCGCGCCCTCTACCCAGAAGCCCAGTCGGAAATTGCCAGTTGGCGCGACACCATCAACTCGCAAGCCGCCCTCGATCGCGCTGTGGATTTATCTCGCAATGGCAGCCCCTCCTCTTTAGCCGCCGCCATTGCCACTGCCGATACGGTGGCTAGTGGCAGTATATGGCGACCGGAAGCCGATCGCTACATCAGCCAGTGGAGCCAGCAATTGCTAACCAGCGCCCGCGAGGTGGCGTTAGGCGACCTCAACGAAGCCATCGACATTGCCCGCCGCATTCCCCGCAGCAGCCGCGCCTACAGCGAGGCCCAACGACAAATCGAAGACTGGCAGCGCCTTCTGGCCCCGCCGATCGCCCCCCAACCGACAACCGCCGCACCGGAACCCGCAGCCCCGGAAATCCCAGAGAAGCCGACGATCGATAGTGCTATTTAATCGATCGAATGCGGGAGAGACTTCGGTGTCATTCCATTTTTCATAAACAATGCGACACTTATGCCGATCGATTTCATTGTAGGGGCGATTCGCGAATCGCCCCTACGGTTGGATTGAAAATTGGTATCCGGTTGGCCAAGAAACTCATCTACAGGAGTTGCGATCGCAAATTTCATTTTAATCTTCTACCCCCGCTTGGAGAATTTGTGCTGCACTCAGCGACGAGTCGGGAGGTAGCAAAGAAGAGACGATCGCGCGTTCTCCGGTAAAGGTTTCTTCTTCGTACAATCCGTCAAGCAGACGTAACACTGTTACTTTTTCCTGCACCGGATCGACAATCCAATATTCAGCAATTTCGCGAGCTTGGTATTGCGATCGCTTGTAGCGATAGTCGCGCTTTTCGTTATCTTTTCCCGGACTCACCACCTCTACGACTAACTGCGGTGGCGGCATTTCTGGCATGGCGATCGATCGCTTTTTCCCCTTCATCGCTTGCGCTAATTCTTCTGTGAAAATGGCAAAATCGGGCACTCTGACGGTCGATCGCGCCCCCGACACCGCAAGTTCCATGCCAACACGCAGCCGATAAAATGGAATTCCCAATTGGGAGAAAAAGACGAGCAAATAGATAGCAATTCGTTGATTAGTGTCGCTCTCAGACGGCATGGGTCGCAGTTTTCCATTTTCTAACTCGTAAAGGGTTTCCGTGCCATCATCGTAGTCAAGAAATGCCTCTAATGACATCACCCGAGACGAGACTTGTTCTGGCGGGGAGAGTAGATTTGTCATGGTTTATCCTCTCTAGTCGATTGCTCCGTCGCCTTGCTCTGTAGCGCTATACGATGGAGGCTCCGTCTCCATTCTAAACGAAAAACCGCGCCTGACCGAGCATATCCTGGATACAAGTCCCTCGCTTTAGACTTATGGTCAGAATTCTGAATTCTGAACTCTGAACTCTGAATTGGAAGGACAGTAACTCTCTACCACTCGCCGAAAACCGCGCAATTGACGCAGGTAAAACTCGCTAACGCGATCGCCGTTTTCGGCCAGTTCGTCAATCCCGATACCGTTGCGCCCCGTTTCTGCACAAGAACTGTGAATGTAGCGATTATTGCCTAAATATAATCCTACATGGGTTGCTTTTTCTGGCGGCCCGAAAAACACCAGATCTCCCGGTTGCAACGCAGCGCGATCGATGGGTTTGAGAAACGGTTCTTGTTGGTAGGCATCTCGAGGCAACCAAATCCCCACTGATAGGAAAGCCGCTTGCATCAATCCCGAACAGTCGTAGTTCGGCCCGATCGTCCCTCCCCAAAGATAACAATTGGGACGTGACATGGCATGGCGTGTAAATTCGATAACCTTGGGGATGCGATCGCGAATTTCAGCCTCGGAAACGGGGACGAAATCATAGGGAGTAGAAGCGCGATCGAGATAGGGACGATCGCATTTTAACAGCCATCCCTCATACCCCTCTTCGCACAAACGCACTCGCACTGCTGTTGCTGTTTCCGGTGTCGAAAGTAGGGTTAAATGTCGTCCGATCGCCGCTTGCGTTGCCAAGCGATCGCACTGGGGAGAGTCGTACAGGTTCAGGTTTGCCGTACAGCAATATTCGCTCGGTTTGGACATAAACATTGAGTCGCCATCGGTATCGTCCATTGTACAACTTTTAGGGGCGATCGACCGCAAAGCAGAGCAAAATCTGTTTCTTCGGGGGGACGCGATCGAGGCGGTGACAGTGACAAACTAAAAAAGAAAGCCTGCATACGCTATCTCGTTACGGAGGAATATTCCGCGTGTTTATTCATAAAAAAGAAGTCATTGCTAAATCCGTCAACATCGACGAACCGAACCCGAAATTCGCCCAACTTCTGCTCGAGCAGTTTGGCGGCGCAACAGGAGAACTTTCTGCTGCCTTGCAATATTGGGTACAATCGTTTCATACCGAAGATCCGGGCATCAAAGATATGCTCCAAGATATTGCCACCGAAGAGTTCAGCCATCTCGAAATGATTGGCAAACTCATCGAGTCGCATACTATGAATGTAGACCAAACTGAAGCATTTAAGAGTACCTTATTTGCGGTGCGCGGGCCGGGGCCGCACTTTTTAGACAGTCAAGGAAGTGCCTGGAACGCCAACTATCTTAACGAAGGTGGCAGCGTCGTCCGCGATTTGCGAGCTAATATTGCCGCCGAAGCAGGAGCGCGACAAACCTACGAACAGTTGATTAAATTAGCACCCGATTCCGGTACGAAAGAAACATTAGTTCACTTGCTAAGTCGGGAAATTGCCCACACCAAAATGTTCATGAAAGCCCTCGATTCTATGGGCAAACTCACCGATCCGTTCTTCGGAGAAATTCAACCGGACGAGACAGTAGATATCTACTACAATATGTCGAGTAACGGTACGGACGAACGCGGCCCCTGGAACAACGAATCCGACTTTACCTACATTGCCGATCCCCTAAAAGCCAAGTCTCACTAAGCCGAATTTGCAAGTATTCAGGTTAACCCCTCGTAGCGTCCCTCTGGGGCGCTACGCACCATGAGAGGCTCTGCCTCCATTTTACACGAGGCGGAGCCTCGAGCCTAGCATTCCCTGGCAGAGCCAGGGAACGAGGGCAAGAAACACTGTCAAATAGCTAGTTTGTTGGCAACGGCGTGACATTTTGACGATTTTCCTGATGAACGCGCTCGACCTCAAAATCTTCAATATTCGATTCAAAAAGACTGTAGATGATTCGCATTTCATCGTATCCCAACGCAGTGGAAACACCGCGATCGCTGTTGCATTCCACTCGTAAAATAAACTGCATCAGTCCGTAATCTTCGTGGGCATAAAAACTCTTTTCGCAAGTGGGATTAATGAAGCCTTCGATGGCAAGTTGGTTGAGTCCCGCAATTCCCAAAGGTGTATTGAGAATACTATCCCATGCCCTTTCGACTTCTGCTTCCGTCATCGATCGCCATTCGCTGCTAGAGGAGTTCGCAACTTCAACTCGATCGCGATCGTCGCTGTTTTGCGCTGTCAAATTAGAAGAAGTCGCAGTTGGCGAACAACTTACAATGCCTGTCAGGATAGCAGCGATCGACAATACTAGCATTCGTTTGTTTTTCATGGTAAGCTCTCTTTAAGCATCTTGTCTCGAGGGTAACGCCTCAGCCAAAAATTTTCCAGGTCGATCGATGTACGTTTGTCGCCCTCTTCTGCTACGATGGTAGCAAACGATCGATCGAGGATATTTATGAGCACCCCTAAAATTCTGGCTTTTGCTGGCAGTACCCGCGAAGGATCCTTCAACAAAAAACTAGCTAAAATTGCCGCCGAAGGAGCCAAGTCTGCTGGAGCCGATGTCACGTTTATCGACTTGCGAGACTATCCTTTACCTTTATACGACCAAGATTTAGAAGATCGCGAAGGGTTTCCCGAAAATGCTCGCAAACTCAAAGACTTATTTATCGAAAGCGATGGCTTTCTGATTGCATCTCCTGAATATAATAGTTCTCTAAGCGGCGTACTCAAAAACGCGATCGACTGGGTTTCTCGCCCTCAAGGAGACGAACCGATGCTGTTCCCATTTCGTGGAAAAGCCGCAGCCATTATGAGTGCATCTCCTGGCGGTTTGGGAGGGATGCGGGGTTTAATTCACCTGCGATCGATCTTGGGCAATATTGGTATGTTAGTTTTACCGGATCAGAAGGCAATTTCTGGCGCAGGAAGTGCGTTTGATGACAGCGATCGTCTCAAAGATCCCCAGAAACAAGAGGCGATCGAGCAGTTAGGTGTAAAGTTGGCGCAGACGCTATCCAAATTGAAAGCGTAGGGAATGGTTGTGTCGCGATCGCGGGGTTTATGGAGGCGATCGCGACATCATAAAAAAGTTATGAAGTTAGAACTAGACAAAACAGCAAATGCAGCCTATCTGCGCTTCAATGGATCGAGTATTGTTGAGTCTGAGGAAGTCGAACCGGGAATCATTCTCGACTTTGATGCCAGTGAGGAAGTTGTTGGCATTGAAGTTCTGCATTTTGATAACCGAACCATCGAAGAATTTATACCATTTTTTAATATTAGTGAAACGGATACAATGTAGGGGTGATTCGCGAATCGCCTCTACTGAAGAAAGACCCTACTAAATATAGAGAACCGCACAAAACGATCGGACGATCGCCCTGCACCGCCACTTCTAAAGCAGACTCCAATTCGAGATAACTTTTGCACTGCTGCAACTGCGGACAAACTTTATTTGCTAACTTTTCTAACTCCTCCAGATTGGCAGAATTAGCGTTAGGAACGGGGACTAAAAACAAGCGATCGCCCTCTCGTAGCAACGCCTTAAAGATACCAACGCAATCTTTTGTTGCCAGCATTCCCATCACCCAAGTCACCGGAGTTGGCAATATTTCTACATAAGAACGCAACATTTTAGCCGCCGCCGCATTGTGCGCCCCATCAATTAAAATCCGACGATCGCGCCACGTTACCCACTGCATTCGTCCGGGCCATTTTGTCCTCGACATTCCTGCTTGAATTGCTGTATCGGGAAGGTTAAAACCTTGCTGTCGCAATTGCAGTAAAATGTCGATGGCGATCGCGCTATTAATTCGTTGGAACTCTCCCAATAAAGGAATTTGATAGTCGATATTGTGATAAGATAGCGATCGCAACCCATCGGGATGAGATGCTGTTTCCCTCTCCATTGCTGCTGTCGTCCACACCGCCGGACAGTTCGTTTCCTCGATGCGTTTTCTAACTGCATTTTCTGCTTCTGGTGGCAAGTTTCCCACCACAAGCGGACGATCGCGCTTCAGAATTCCAGCCTTTTCTGTGGCAATATCAGATAACGTCTCTCCCAATTGTTGCCAGTGATCCATTCCAATAGAAGTAATCGCCGTCACCAAAGGACGATCGCAAACATTCGTCGCATCCAAACGTCCCCCTAACCCCACTTCCATCACCGCAATATCGACATTTTCGCGGGCAAAATACAGCCAAGCGGCGACGGTAAACAACTCGAATTGAGTCGGAGTCGGATCGTCCGCGATCGCGGTTTCAATTTCTAACAACAATCGTTCTAATATTGAACTCGCGATCGGTTTCTCGTTAATACATATCCGTTCGCACCAATCAATTAAATGCGGCGACGTATAGCGTCCGGTGCGATATCCCGCCGTTGTCAGTACAGAAGACAAATAAGCGCAAACCGATCCCTTGCCATTGGTTCCAGCAACGTGGATAATAGGAACGCGATCGTGGGGGTTTCCTAGCTTCGCCAGTAGGGAAAAAACGCGATCGAGACCGAGATCGATGCCAAAGCGATCGTATTGTTGTAAAATAGTATCGACAGACATTGTATCAATAATGATAGCATATACGCTATTATTTTTCATGTCACGCGATCGCCTGCAACCCCCTTGCCAAACGTGCCGTACCAAAAGCCGCCTCAGCGCGATCGCAGTTTACCACCTCAACGCCTAAATGACGCTGGCGAATGTTGCGCCACGCCTCATTTTTTGCTCCACCTCCCGCCGTATAAACTCGCACGAGAGAGGGTGCGCCGAGTTCGCGCAATCGTTGGTAGCCGAGGGCTTCAATTCTGGCGATACTTTCGAGCAATCCATGTAGAAATTCTACCTTATTGTCCGGTTTAGGGTCAAGTTTGGGAGCTAAGTTGGCATCATTTATCGGAAACCGTTCCCCCGGACGAATGAGAGGATAGTAATTGAGATCGGTTTCTACATTCGGAATTTGTTGGCTGAGGGTTGACAATTCCGCATCGCTAAAGAACTGTTTTAACACTGCACCGCCTGTATTCGACGCACCACCATCCAGCCAAAGATCGCCCAGTCGATGGCTGTAAATACCGTAGCGATCGTCCTCAATGCGTTGGCGACTTAGAACTTTTAATGCCAATGTCGAACCCAAAGAAGTCACCGCTTCCCCTGAGAATTTTGCCCCAGTTGCTAAAAAGGCAGCCGTACTATCTGTCGTCCCCGCTTTAATGGTACAATGAGGCGAGAAACCGTAGCGACGAGCAATGTCTGGGGTGAGTTTAGCAATGCTTTCTCCGGGTGCGATGACTTCTGGCAGTCGGAAGGGAATATCGAGTTGCCAAAGCCAGTCGGGATAGCATAAATTTTCGACATCGTAGCCGAGTTTGAGGGCATTGTTATAATCGCTAACACCGAGTTTTCCGTGCAGCAAGAAACTCAGCCAGTCGGCTTGATGAAGGAAGAAAAGC
>CAKZKB010000374.1 GCA_937121005.1 uncultured cyanobacterium
CTGAGCGAATCGATTACACAGTATATGAAAAAGGTGCACAACCTGGTCATCGGGGAGCGCACCGCCGAAGAAATTAAAATCAAAGTGGGATCGGCCTACCCCACCGGAGACGACGACGAAGTGATGGACGTGCGCGGCTTGCACCTGCTTTCGGGCTTGCCCCGTACCGTCACCATCAAAGGCCCCGAAATCCGCGAAAGTATGTCCGAACCGCTATCGGTAATCGTGGAAGCCGTGAAGCGCACCCTAGAGCGCACTCCCCCGGAACTGGCCGCCGATATCATCGATCGCGGCATTATGCTGGCCGGTGGTGGAGCCCTGCTGAAAGGCCTCGATACCTTAATCAGCCACGAAACGGGCATCGTCACCCACGTGGCGGCCGATCCCCTCTGTTGCGTGGTTTTGGGTACCGGACGGGTACTTGAAAAAGAAAACTTCAAACAACTCGAACGGGTGTTTAGCGGGCGCTCTCGTTAAGATCGCAGTGCCAACAACGTAAAATTGATGATGATGTACGGCCTCATTCGCTGGTGGGACAGACGCAAACAATTTATCGTACCCAGCCTCTTGGCAGTGGGGACGGCAGTCTGGATCCAGCAGACCGAAGGGACGATCGTCTACGAGCTCTACCAACGGCTGGTGGGCTGGTTTTACCCCGACTCCGCCCAGCACGAACAGTTAGTCGATGCCCGCGTGCTCGAGCTCCAAGAGCGCTTGGTGGAACTCGAAAGTCAAAACGAGGCGTTGCGAGAACTGATTCACGGCTCTCCAGCCCCAGAAACCAAGCAGATTTTCGCCCCCATTATCGGGCGCGGAGCCGACAGTTGGTGGCAGCAAGTCACCCTGGGCCGAGGGAGCAAAGAAGGGCTAAAAGAAGGGTACATCGTCACCGCTCCCGGTGGCTTAGTCGGGCGCGTGACCAGCGTCACCCCGCACACCAGCCGCGTCCTCCTCGCCAGCGACCCCACCAGTCGCATTGGTGTGGTGATTTCTCGCAGTCGCTTCGTGGGGTTTATGCGCGGCCAGGGATCGAACCGGGCAGTGATGGAGTTTTTCGATAAGGTGCCCGACGTGAAAGTGGGGGATGTGGTGGCCACCTCCTCGTTTAGTCGTTTGTTTCCGCCGGGGACTCCCGTCGGGCGCGTGGAGTCGGTGAATTTGAATGCTAGCCCCGCACCGACGGCGATCGTCGAGCTCTCGGCTCCCATGAACGCCTTAGAATGGGCGATCGTCTCTCCCCACGAACCTCTTTTAGAAGTCGATCCCGAACCCGCCCCCACCGAAGCGGAGACGGAAGAGACCACACTCGATCGCGAACTGTGATGCCTCCTCTCTATCGCTGGCCCGCTTGGGGACGACAACTGCTCAACGCTACCGTCATTGTCGGCTCGGTGGTGTTGTGCTTGATGGCTTTGCCCCTGCGTTTGCCGGGGATGACTTTGTTGGGGATCGGCCCGAATTGGTTGCTGGTGTGGGTTGTGGCCTGGAGCGTGAAGCGATCGATCTGGCATGGGGCGATCGCCGGGTTGACCCTAGGCTTGTTGCAAGATAGTATGAGCGCGGCCGCTCCTACCCACGCCGTGAGTTTAGTTCTGGTGGGGGTGCTGACCGCTCGCCTGCAAAAGCAGCGCTTCATCCAAGAAGATTTTATTTCTGTGGCCCTGATCGTCTTTGGGATGGCGGTTGTGGCCGAGACGATCGTCGCGGTACAATTTAGTATTCACAGCCTCCGCACCCCCGACAGCGAAGCCTTCTTGAGCCTCACGGAAGTCTGGTCGCACCACCAGCGCGTGGCCTTGGCTTCAGCCATTCTCAGCAGCCTGTGGGCTCCGGTGGCGTACTTTCCCCTCAGCCACTGGTGGGAACGAATGACCTTTCTCGAACAACGGCAAGCGGGAGGAGAATTGCGCTAGAGAACGCACGAGAATTGACTGAGATATCCTGGATACAAGCCCCCAGATTCATCTGTGGGGGAAAACCAGATCCAATTTCCCTTATCCAAGCCCCCGGATTCATCCGAGGGGTCAATCCAAAATCTAAAATCTAAAATCTAAAATTGATATGCCCCAAATTCGAGCTCCCAAAAATAACTGTGCTATCATCGTCGCAGAAACGTCTCCGTAACTTTACTAGAATCGTGGCACGAGTTAGCCTGCCGATCGTCCGATCCAATTTTTGGTAAGGACAATCACAGTAGCGTCGGCAACGGCGATGCCACAATGAAAGCGCGATCGTCCCGGCCGGTCGCGGTGACACCCTTCGATCGGGGAAGTAAACTGGTGAAGAGCCTGGGGTCTGGTTCGCTCGGGGGCGATCGCGGCGCGACGAGCGTCCGGCCGCTTCGGGCAAACCTTTTGCGAACATCGGCTTGGTAAGAGTTATGACATCTGCATCTCCCAAACTTTCGGCGATCGATCGCGACGCGCACGTTACCACTATCGATGTCGAACCTCAAAACGACAACTCTCACAATGGCGAACCCGCGCACGATCGCGATCGTAAAGGGGCATCGAGTAGCGCTCTGGCGACGACGGGAGGAAGTTTTTCCACCTTTTTGGCCCCGCTAAACAAAGACAGTTTTCGGGAAGTCGTCACCGACGTTGAGGACAAACTCAAGGTCGTCAATCAAACCCTGTCGATGCTCGACAACTTGCTCGACAGCCAAGGGTTTGACGCGATCCTCGACGAAATGCTCAAGTCGATCGCCCTCAAAACCGGGGAACTGCTCAATGCCGATCGCACGACCATTTTTCTGCTCGACGAAGAGAAAAACGAACTGTTCACCATTGTTGCCAAAGATGAAAAAGGCAACGCCCTAGAAATTCGCTTTCCGGCCACGGCGGGCATTGCGGGGGAAGCAGCCACGTTCAAAAAAGTTATTAACATCCCCTACGACTTTTACGACGACCCCAGATCGGAAACCGCCAAAAAATTCGACGCGAAAAATAACTATCGCACCTACACCATGCTCGCCATGCCCCTGCTCAACGAAGAGACGCAGGATTTGGTAGCAGTGGTGCAACTGATTAACAAGCTCCAACACGACGTTCCCGAAGATGCTGCTTTAGACGAAAAGATCGATCCTGATGGGTTTAGCGAGCAAGACGAACAAGTCTTTCGCGAGTTTGCTCCCTCGATCCGGTTGATTTTAGAATCGTCTAAATCGTTCTATGCTGCTACCCAGAAACAGCGAGCCGCGTCGGCCTTGATGAACGCCGTTAGTTCCTTGAGCAAAAGCAGTTTGGATCTCGAGGATACCCTGAAACGGGTGATGGACGAAGCCAAAGATTTGATGAACGCCGATCGCTCTACGCTGTGGTTGCTCGACGAAGAAAAAGGCGAACTGTGGACGAAAATTCCCGTGATTGGCGAGTTGCGAATTCCGAGCAATGCCGGGTTTGCAGGCATTGTCGCTCAGTCTGGGGAACCGTTGCTGATCCCGTTCGATCTGTACAAAGACGAGCGATCGGAAACCTCGAAGAAAACCGACCAAAAAAGCGGCTATCGTACCTGTAGCTTGCTGTGTATGCCCGTGTTTAATGCCGATGGCAAACTCATTGGCGTGACCCAGTTAATTAACAAGAAAAAACAAGGGGAATATCCCGACTACGATCCGTCGATTTGGCCCGAAGCCCCCGAACAGTGGAAAGCCAGCTTCAATCGTTCCGACTTGGAATTCATGCAAGCGTTCAACATCCAAGCTGGGGTGGCCCTACAAAATGCCAAACTTTTCGCCACCGTCAAACAACAACAACAAATCCAAAAAGATATTCTCCGCAGCTTGACCAATGGCGTGATTTCCACTGACAAGCAAGGGCGAGTGATTGCCGCCAACGAAAGCGCTTTAGAACTGCTGGGATTAGATATTGATGTCTCCATTGAAGGCAAGAATTTGCGGGATATGGTGAAGCTCAAAGAAGGTAAATTCGGGCAGTGGTTCGATGCGGCATTGCATCCGACAGAGGACAAAGATCGGCAGCAATACTATCCCGATCAAACGCTGAAGCTATCGGAAACCGAGCCAGAGCGTAATATCAACCTTACTATCAATTCTATGGCCGATGCAGCCAATCCCGAACAGTCTAATGGCGCTCTGGTTGTCTTAGAAGATATCAGCGATGAAATGCAGGTGAAAAACCTGATGTACAAGTACATGACCCCGGAAGTTGCCGAGTCGTTGCTGGCTAGTGGCGATACGGGGTTAGGGGGCAAGCGCAAGAAAGTTTCGGTGTTGTTTTCCGATATTCGCAGTTACACCACGCTGACGGAAAAACTGAAAGCCGAAGATGTGGTGGCCATGCTCAATGCCTACTTTGAGGAGATGGTGGATGCGGTATTTAAATATGGCGGTACGCTGGATAAATACATCGGCGACGCGCTGATGGCAGTGTTCGGATCTCCGGCTCCTTTAGAAGACCATCCTTGGTGTGCGATCCAAGCGGCGATGGAAATGCGCTATCGCTTGGCCGAATTTAATGCTAAGCGGATCGAAGAAGGACTGATGCCGATTAGTATCGGGATGGGTATCCACTCGGACGAAGTGGTAAGCGGTAACATCGGTTCGAGCAAGCGCATGGAACTGACTTCCATTGGCGACGGGGTGAACTTGGCTTCGCGCTTGGAAGGGACGAGCAAACAGTACGGTACAGATCTGGTGATCAGCGAGCAAACTTATCTGCCGTACCGCGATCGCCTGGTGGTGCGCGAGCTCGACTACATTACTGTTAAGGGCAAAACCGAACCCGTCACCATTTACGAACTGGTGGCGATCGCCGACGGCCCCCTGGCGCGCCCGGTTTCCGAGGTGCAGCAAGAAATCGTCGATCGCTACCACGCCGGACGCAAATTCTACCTGCAACCGGCCCGCGAAAAGCTCTCATCGCGCGATGCAGTGGCCCTACTCGAGGAACTCGAGGGATTTTCAGAAGCCGAACTCTCGCAAGTGGGTTACGATGACAACCAACTGTTAGGCGAAATGCTCGGCTATATGCTCCTCGGGGATCTCGTCGATCTGTTGGGAGAATCGACAGTGACGCGCTTGTTAGGGGTTGACGATCTCGCTGAAGTGTCCCTCAGCCAAGCCCAAGACATCCTCCCCGCTAAAGTGGGCGAACTCACGCCACGCTTGAAAACAAAACTCCTCAAAGCCAAACCGTTGCACTTTTTCGGGGCTGGTAGCGCCCGCCAAATGCTGGCCGAAGAGATCGAGGAATTGCCAATGGAAGCGGTGAAGAAGTTTATCGAACTGGCCAAAGCCCGGTTCGTGGAGAAAGCCAAACAAGCCTTCAGCCACGCCAAAGCCGAGTTTGAGAAGGTGCTGGAAGTGGATCCGAAAAACAAAGCGGCTTTGCTGCATGAGGGGCGTTGCACCCTTTACGAACAGGAGCCGCCTAACGAGTATTGGGATGGGGTGTGGAAGTTGACCGACAAGTAGAGTTGGGGGATTAGGGGATTAGGGGATTAGGGGTTTGGGGGATTGGGGAGAAATCAATCTTCATCCTTGAGACCTTACCCCTCACACCTCGAACCTCATACCTCGCACCTCGCACCTCGTACCTCGAACCTCGCACCTCGTACCTCGTACCTAAAACCTAATCCCTAATACCTAAAACCTTGATATTCTGTAAAGACCCCCTGTAAAGCAACGTTGATGAGTAACTCGAACATCCAAACCTCCGAACTCGAATGGATCGAGCAGGTGCGTCAGTTGATGACTGACTTGGCTCGCTACTCCCTGGCGGACATTCCACAGTTGCCGCCGAGCGTTTCCGATCGCGTCAGTCCGTTGCTCGAACGGGCTAAGGTGGTACAGAAAGATACCGCCTTGACACCGCAGCAGCGCGAGTGGGTCGATAGCGTCCGCAAGTTGTTGTTGGAATTGTTCGCCCAGACGCTTTCCGATCGCCCCCACTTACCAGACAATCTCGATCGTCGCGCGTTGGCCCTAGCGGACAAGGCCCGCCAGTTACAGGACACGGCGGCCGCTCCTCCCGCCAGCGAACCCGCCCCGGCTAGCGAGCCCCCCGCAGCGACGGCAAATACCAATCCGATCGACGAACTTCGCCAACAGATCCGCAGGGAATGGGCCACCAGCAACAATGCCAATGCCCCGGAGTGGCAGCAGTTGATGAATTTGCTCGATGTGGCTGAAGGGCTGTATCGGCGAGCCAAGGGATAAAGACCAGTCGCTTTGCTCCAATTCAGAGTTCAGAGTTCAGAGTTTAGAGGATTCCCCTGCTGTGATGCGAGTTTGCGCTTCGTCCCGAGACGGGGCGCGATCGCAGCGCTTTTTGAATGCGCGAACTGCTGGCCTAACCTCGATGGAGCGCCGAAGAGGGCGGTTTGTCTCCACGAGATTTTCGGCGATCGCGTCGATCGCTTGTGATAAAATGCGATCGTCACACAATTGCATTCAAAATCGTTATGGATATCCTCAGTGCTGGCTGGGCG
>CAKZKB010000375.1 GCA_937121005.1 uncultured cyanobacterium
CCATTTCCCGAAACGTCGCGCAGCGATCGTCCGGCCCAATACCCCAACTGTAGCGCTAAAGGGGCAGTGAGTAGCTCTCCGGCTCGCCCGCGAATGCCGTCGGTGCCGAACAGTCGCGCCTTGGGCAAATCGCCAACCACGCCAAACGGCTTGATATCTCGCTTCTCGAGCAGTTGCAAAGCAGCGCGATCGCGCCGCCCCTTCCATTCGATCGACCTAACCATTTCGTTCGCTCCACACAGAACACACACAAGGTGAGAATAACACCTACTTGCCAAAATCGGGAGACTAGCAAGGGGGAATTGGTCAACTTACAGCCGGCGATCGACTCTATCGGGACAGATGTCGCTTCGCTCCAATTCAAAATTCAAAATTCAAAATTACAGCCCCATCCCTCGACAAGCGGTTCCCGAGCTTGCCGTTGGCGTAGCCTGTGCGTAGCACATAGTGCACTGCGAGCAGGGCGAGTGCCTAAAGCCAGGGACTTGTATCCATGATGTTCTCGGTCGGGATCCTGTTCCTCCGCAGGGGTATTTTCAGCCTCTATGTGCGATATCCATCTAACGGTAGAAGAATTGGGAATGGGGGTGCGATATATCTTAAGAAGAAAACAAAAATTACAGGAAATTGACCGTGAACGGATATTTCTCGATTCAATCTTTAACTCGTCGTATCGTGGTTTTCTTCTGCGCCTTGTGCCTATTTGTCGGCAGCGCGATCGCCCCGGCGACGGCACTTCCCACCGCGAATAACCAACTCATCGCCGACAACGCCGCCGAAGCCCTCGATCGCAAGGCCAAATCGGGTTTAGATAGCGTTGCGGGTTCGGGCACCAGCGATAAATTGGAAGGAAAAGTGCAAGAAACCGTCGGTACAGCGAAGCAAAAAATCGGCGATATCGACGAAAACGTTGAAGGCGGAATGCAGCGCGTTAAAGGCAACCTGCAACAAGCCGCAGGCGAAGCCAAAGGCAATATGTACGAAACCCCTACCGACTACCCGGAAGCGACGGGATCGGGTCAGGAAGGGCCGATGAATGCCATTCGCAATCTCTTTGACTAATTGATATAAGTTAAGGTTGTGCGGGGGCGCGATCGCGTCCCTGTTTTTTTGAGAGCGCGAAATGTAGGGGCGAAGGGCCTTCGCCCAATCCAAAACGTAACACGGTTTTCGGACAATGGTATAATGGTGCGGACAAGCGGGGAGTCTGGTTGTACAGCAGGAAATGTCATTGAGAGGGCTAGGCATTCGCCTTCTAGTTGACGAACTTTTTCTCCATTTTTCGGTGCGAATGCCTAGCCCCTACTGCTTCATATAAAATGGAGGTTTCGCCTCCTCAGTTTACTGCATCCGGCGAGGAACGCAACAAGGGGGATTGTAGTAGATGTCACCTGCGATCGTCTCAGTTACTTGTCTTTGGGAGCCTCTCCTTGCTGAGATTTGCCCTGACTAGATTGTTTACTAGCCTTTGTTGCAGGAGAAGCCTGAGACGGACGGAACAGAGAGGAACTAATGGGCGATTGCCCAATAATTTTTTTCTGTGCTTGATAGAATTCAGCAGACCGCTTTTGGTTTTCAGCTTCTGACATAAGAGACCTCAGACAGTAGGTAAATTGATCCAAGTGAAACTAGCTAGCATTATAGCACCAATTATAAAAGATATGGTAGAGAGCAAGTTGAAGCGATCGATCCATTTGCTTTGCCAATGATTGATTTTCCGGGCTTCCGAATCTTGTTTTTCGTAAACTAAGTTAAGACTTTTTACCGCTTTCTCAAATGCCTTGCGGCTCATCAAAAAAGATATTAGCATCAAGATTAAAGTTGCTCCAAAGCATATCCAGGCTCCAGCTAGCACCCAAATGTGATGCGGAGTTGGAGCCAAAAATCGCACGAATGTAATCGATAAACCTAACGCGCCACTCGACAATGTAATCAATGTTCGATCTAGACTACGAGATGCGTCTGCTGCTCCTTCTGTCAGGCGTTTGAGCTCCTCTACATAAAGTATCGGGTTTTCGGAATCTTCAACTTTTTTGCTGTCGGGATCCTCATTTGCTTTCTCTAACTTCGATCGCGCCATGTCTTTAAGCACCTCAATCTCGCTTGATGTGAACGGAACCTGCATTTCCCGATCGCGATCGAAAACAGACTTCGAGACTTCCTCTAACTCCTCCTCAAAGTCAGCCAGATCGTGCGCTTGCCAAAACTCAGCAAGTTCGCGAATTGAATCCGTCTGCGGTAGCTGAGACTCGCTCATGGGTTTCTCCAGCGATCGTACCACATTCTTTCGCGATCGCTCATCGGTCGTGCCGTTACTGGATATCCTAACCCATCAGAAACCCCAATGACAACACAAAGCAGATACCGTCCGCTTCTCGTTTGCCCGAGAACGTAGTAAACCCGATTTTCCCCTTCCGACTTGGCTTTTTGCACGAAAGGATTTCCGAAGCAGGTTTCGTCCACCTCGTCAGAAAGTACGCCATCTCGGTCAAGACGATCGACCCGATCTCGACTCCAAATCAGTTTGCGGATTTTCATAATATCAATGGTAGTACGAGCTAGGAGCAAGTTCTGTGGTGTGCTGGCTCGATCGAGTTGAAGAGTAGAATCGTTCAACGTTTATCTTGCCCAACCTACCTCCTGACTGGCGAATTTGCACGTACAGAAACTCGTATAGTTGGTGTAGGTGGGGTGGAAATATTACGGTTTTTGGAGTAAAATCCATCGCAATTCTGTCGGGGGTTTCCCTTGTTCGACGGGAAACAAACGCCGTCCGGTGGCCCAATTTTGGAACCAAGGGGTTGGCGGCCAATTTTCTGGCGGGAGATGATTTTTCTCGTAGTCAACAACTGATTCATCGGATACGACTTGCAATGGTAAAGGCGCGATCGTCGCTTCCCATTGCGATCGCGTCACCAGAAACGAATCGAGAACGTGCGCCAGTTCAAGTACCAACGGATCGGGTTCGTAGTCGTCTTTGCTGATAAACAAATTGACAAGCAACTGTCCGGGCGATCGCAGACTTTCGCACAGTTTAGACATCACTTGCCCTAACTGCTCTACTGTTTTAAGGTGGGGCAAGACTGAGGCGGCAACAACCCACTGATAGCGATCGCGTTCTGGAGTCCACTCGGGATCGAGGATGTCTCCTTTTATAGTATTGACCGAGAGGCTTTCTTGACGGGCAGTTTCGCTCAGTCGTTCCAGAAATGCCGCCGAGAGATCGACTGCATCAACCGCAAACCCAGACCGTGCTAGCGCGATCGCGTTGCGACCCGTTCCCGCACCGATGTCGAGAACCGGGCCATGTTCGGGCTGCAATTTCGCAGCAATGTCCCTTACTTTGGCATCGGCTGCACTACCAAATAGGAGACGATCGTCATTTCCAACTAAACTGCGAGCGCGATCGTCAATGGACTGTTCTAAGACTTCAATTCCACATAAAAACTCTCGTGGTGCTTGTGGGTTGCGGGCGTAACGAACGATTAAACGCGAGTAGGGAGACTGCTCGAACCCGAGTCGGAGTTTCTGTTCTAATTTTTGACCGATTTGTTCGACTTCTTTAGGTTCTAAAGGATGACCCAATGCTGAGAAAACATGAGCCAAACGACCTTCGTACAGCGATCGCGCTTGGGGAATGCAAGGCAAAGAAATCACCCCTTCGCTGCTCGCTTTCTCCCTATTCAAATCGACGATCGAACTGCGACAAACTAATCCTCTGTGGGGTGGTTTTCCCGGTTCGTAGTTGACTGTAACTAGCAAGTTACGTCCCTGTCGCGCACCGCGATCGAGTTGTTGTTTGTACGCATTGGCAAATTGAGTCAACTCTCGCGGCGAAAACGGCCGTCCCAAACTTTCAAACAGTAGTTGAAAACGTCGCACGTAGTTCTCAAACTGTTGGGGAATGCAGGGAAAAGCCACCTGCCCCCGAGCCGAACTCCAGGTGTCGATGGCTCGCAGAATGGCACGTTGTAACGGTTGAGAGAAAGCGACAGAAGACATGAAATTAGCCGTTATCTAAAAATTGAAAACCCGCTTTCTAAAGTAGAAAACGGGTTGGAGAAAAAGCGTTTCGGGATCAGCTGCTTCCGGTAAAGGTGACTTCTGGAAACTTTGCTTGTGCTTCGGCGACGGGTCGCTTGCGACCTTCTTCTTGCCAATAGTTAATCACTTCTGTGGCTTTGTTGAGCAGTTCGACGCGCTCGGTGTCCTCGATCCAATGTTTGGATTCTAACTCAGTTTTGAGTTCTTCCCAAGCATCGTTTCGCGGCCAAAAGAAGTAACGGGTTAGGGGACTCGTGCCTTTACCGACGACTTGATCGACCGCCAGAGCAACGTTCCCTTCTAACCACAGTACCTTTAGAATGAATTTGGACAGAACCTCCACCCTTTAATATCCTCGTGCTAGAAAACTTTGCAAATTCTTATCCTACCACACAAGGACGCGCGATCGCAAGATGAACTCAACTTTTTCTCCCCCAGCCCTGGCCGTCTTCGATATTGATGGTGTCCTCCGCGACGTTAGCGGATCCTACCGTCGGGCCCTGGCCGATACCGTCGAACACCTGACAGATGGTGCATTTCGTCCCACTCCCACCGACATCGATCGCCTCAAGTCTGAGGGGATCTGGAACAACGACTGGGAGGGGTCGCGCGAACTGGTGTACCGCTATTTTGAAGGCCAGGGAACGGCGCGATCGTCGGTGGAAATCGACTATAATGCCCTGGTGGCCTTCTTCCAGTCGCGCTACTTCGGCCCCGATCGCAGCCATTGGAAGGGGTACATTTGCCACGAACCCCTGCTGGTACGACCCGAATATTTCCACAACCTGACGGCGGCGGGCATTCCTTGGGGCTTTTTTAGTGGGGCCACGCGGGACTCGGCGGCGTTCGTCCTGTCGGAACGGTTGGGCCTGGTCGATCCTTTACTGGTGGCCATGGAAGACGCGCCCGGAAAACCGGATCCAACGGGGTTGTTGGCGGTGGTGGCCCAGCTAGGGGATGATGGGACTATTCCCGTTATCTACGCTGGCGATACGGTTGGCGACCTTTATACGGTACAGAAGGCGGCCCAGGTACGCAGCGATCGCGTTTGGATCGGTGTCGGTATTTTACCCCCTCACGTGAAGGCGCGAGAAGATGGCGGGGCCGCCTACGCTGACACTTTGCGGGAAGCGGGGGCTCGAGTTGTCCTCGCTAACATTGAGGAGTTAACCCCTGAATTGATAGGCGACTTGCGCCTATCTTGCATTTCTTAAAAACAACTGAAACCGCTTGTTTTTCCGCAAGGCTTTGAAGGTGGGATCGGTTTTGGCCGGCATCAGATATCTTCGCGGGTTAGCCTCGATCGCCTGGATGATACAATCGACTGCGAGTTTGGTTTTGCCTTGCAAGGCGTAGCAATAACCGCGATTGTAGATGCCGTTGGTGTGGTTGGGGTTGATTTCTAACGATCGATTGACGCTGGCCAGGGCTTCGCTATATTGACCGAGTTTGGTGAGGGCAAAACCGCGATTGTCCCAAGATTCGTAGTTGTTGGGATCGGCTTCGATGGCGCGATCGTAAGCCGCGATCGCCTCTTTGACTTTTCCCAACTTGCGTAAAATTAAACCGCGATTGTTCCAGGCGTGGGTTTCGTTGGGGTTGAGTTCTAGAACGCGATCGTAACACTGAAGTGCTGTATCTTGGTCGCCGAGTCCTGAATAGCACGACCCTTTATTCATCCAATACGAAGTCCGATCGGGATTGATGGCAATCGCTTTATCAAAATCGACAATTGCCGCTTTGCGATCGCCCGAAAACATCAACGCACAACCGCGATTGTACCACACTTCCGGATCGTCCGGCTGCAATTTTAGAGCCTTGTCAAAACTGCGTATAGCTGCCTTAAATCGTCCCAGTTGAGTTTGGGCGTTGCCGCGATTGGAGTAGGCTTTATAAAATTCGGGATTGAATTCGAGGGCGCGATCGTAACAGGGAATAGCTTCTAGGAACCGTCCCAAACAAACAAGAATATCGCCTTTACTGTACCAGGCTTCGCAAGAGACGGGACAGACTTTTATCGCCTCTTCGTAGTTGTCTAAGGCTTCTTCGTATTTGCCGCAGTCGCGCAGAACGATCCCTCGGCTGAGGCGGGCTTCGATATCCGTGCTGTCAATAGCAATGGCGCGATCGAAAGAAGCAAGGGCCTCGTCATAGCGTTTTAAGTGGCCCAAACACAGGCCGCGACAACACCAAGCATCGCCATAATCGTTGTCAATTTTTATAGCATCGTCCAGATAAGAAATCGCCGTCTCGTACTGGCGCTTCTCAAAGGTTTCGACTCCTTTTTGAAATAGGGTTTTTGCTTCGGGGTGGGCAGGAGGCATAATGGGAGTGGTCGTGACGCTCGATCGGCCGTAAACTTTAGTTTAACACGAAGCGGTGAATCGCAGATGGCAGTTTGGCTGCTGGGCAAGCATTCAGTGTAAATAAGAAATCCGGTTTCTAACCGGTCTGTGCTAGGATACCCGAATCGTTACCACAGTCCCGGTTTTGGTGGCGGTGACGGCGGTGGGTGGAGTGGCGGGGGCGGCGGTGCGGATTGGTAAAGCAATGGCGATCGTTTGCTCTACAATACAATCAGGGGTGCAAGCAACGAACGCGACAATAACGAACGCTCGCTCTGTTGATGGGCGCATCTTCTCTACTTTATTTATTATGCACCAAAGCGATCGCTACGAACCAAAATTCGCCCGCCTCACGGCTCGTCTGGCCGAAATTAGCGATATCGAAGCTGCCATTTCTCTTTTAAAATGGGATCGAGCCACCTATATGCCTCCCGGTGCGGCGGCGGCGCGAGGTCAACAATTGGCAACATTAGAACAAATTGCCCATCAAAAGTTTACCGATCTGACGATCGCCCAACTCCTGGAAGATTTGCGCCCTTACGAGAAATCTTTGCCGCCGAACTCTCGCGAAGCCCGTTTGTTGCGGGTGACGCGGCGAGATTACGAAAGCGCTATTCGGGTTCCGAGTCGGTTTTTGGCGCGATTTTCGGCTTGCCAAACGGAGGGGTACGCCGCTTGGGTACGAGCCAAGTCCGAGAGCGATTTTAGCCTGGTACGATCGCATTTAGAACGAATGCTCGACCTGTGCCGAGAACGGGCGAGTTTCTTTCCCGAATTCGAGTCGGTTGCCGATCCGCTTATCGATATTTACGATCCGGGGATGACGGTAAAAACCATTCGCCCGTTGTTTTCGCAACTGCGCGATCGCCTGGTTCCGATGGTGAACGCGATCGCCGATTCTCCCCCTATCGACGATGGGTTTTTGCAGCAACCTTTTGGCGAAGAACAGCAACTCAATTTCTGCCATAAGGTTCTCGAACGCATTGGTTACAATTACGATCGCGGGCGATCGGACTTGAGTCCCCATCCATTTACCAGCAGTCCGTCGGTAGATGATGTGCGAGTGACGACGCGAGTTTACCCCAATCCCACGCAAGCGATTTTTAGCAGTTTGCATGAAATGGGACACGCTTTATACGAACAAAACATCGATCGCGCTTTGATGCGATCGCCTTTAGGAACGGGAACTTCCAGTGGAATGCACGAAGCCCAAGCCCGATTTTGGGAAAACATTATCGGTCGCAGTCGTGCCTTTTGGGAGTGCTTTTTTCCCTGGTTGCAAGGGATGTTTTTGCGCGAACTCAATCAAGTGGTGGTAGGAGATTTCTACCGCGCGATTAACAAAGTGGAGCGATCGCTGATTCGCACTGATGCTGATGAATTGACCTACAATTTGCACGTCATTATTCGCTTCGATTTAGAAGTGGCCATGCTAGAAGGAAAAATCGCGATCGCCGATCTTCCCGATGCTTGGAACGAACGCTACCGCCAAGATTTAGGCATCGTTCCCCCCGACGATCGACTCGGGGTTTTACAAGACGTACATTGGTATGGCTTTGGCATTGGCGGCCTGTTTCAAGGATATACGTTAGGTAACTTAATTGCTACCCAACTGTACGAAAGTTTGCTAAAAACCAATCCCGGCATTTCTGTCGATATCGAACAAGGTCACTTTCAACCCTTACTCGAGTGGTTCCGAAAAAATATCTATCGCCACGGCCGCAAATTCAGCACCAGCGAGTTACTGCAACAAGTAACGGGAAAACCCTTGCATATCGATCCGTTTGTCAGCTACATTGAGGAAAAATACACTGCGTTATATTCTACAAACTCACAAAGTTTCTAATAAATTAGCGAGGGCTTGTTTCATTTCTTCAACAGATGTGGTGGAAGTCCCGAACTGACGCACGACAATACTAGCCGCTAAATTGCCCAAAACTGCCGCTTCCCAGGGAGTCGCCCCGGCGGTTAAAGCTAGGGTGAGGGCGGCGACGACGGTATCGCCGGCCCCAGTGACATCGAATACATCGGTACGGTTGAAAGCCGGAACCGCGATCGCTTCAGACGATCGCCCGAACAAACTCATCCCCTCTTCTCCCCGCGTAATTAACATCAATTCGGCGGCGGTTTTGGCCAGCAGATCGCGGCCGGCTTGACGTAGAGTTGCCTCGTCGCCGATACTGTAACCGACGGCAGCTTCGGCTTCCGGGAGATTAGGCGTAAATAGGGTCGCCCCGCGATAGCGATCGAGGTCTTTTTGCGCGTCTACGATAACGCGATCGCCGGTTAATGCAGCTTCGATAACCTTTGCAGACAGTACCCCGTCGCCGTAGTCAGAACAGACGATCGCCCCCACACTGGCCGCCGTGTCGCCAATGTAGGCCGCGAGTTCTTGTTGTAAACTGGATCTTGGCGGTGCGTCGGACTTGCGATCGACCCGGACAATTTGCTGCGTCACCGACTGGCGGGCGTGGCCGGAAATGCGGGTTTTGGTGACAGTGGGACGATCGCCATCGATTATCATCCCAGTAGTGTCAATTCCGGCTTCTGTAAAAATGCGTCGCAGCGATCGGCCGCTATCGTCGTCTCCCACCAGTCCGGTGACTTTCACCTTCGCCCCCAGCTTAGCTAAATTATAAACCGCATTGGCCGCACCGCCGGGAACTTGGCGGGTTTCTTCGTGGCGTAAAATCAAAACTGGGGCTTCTCGCGACAGGCGTTCGACTTCCCCGGTCAAAAATTCATCTAAAGCTAAGTCGCCGACAACCAAAACCTGCCCGTCGCCAAAGCGATCGAGCCACCCGAACAGGCGATCGGCGCTACGATAGAGTTGTTCTCGGAAACTGGGATCGTGCATGGGGCGATCGTACCATGAGGTGTGAGGTTCGAGGTATGAGGTATGAGGAATTAGGTTTGTACCCTCATCCCCCCAAACCCCTAATCCCCCATCTCCCCAATTCCCCAAACCCCTAATCCCCTAATTCTCCATCTCCTCTATGAGTATCAGCCAAATTTTATACGTCCGCTTGCCGTGCAACCCGATTTTCCCCGTTGGAGTCGTTTATCTAGCAGACCATTTACACAAACTCTTTCCTGAAGTTCGCCAGCGTATTTTCGATTTGGGGGCGGTTCCCCCGCTTGACTTTACCAGTGCCCTCGATCGCGCCATTGACGAGTTCCAACCGGACTTGCTGGTGTTTTCTTGGCGCGACATCCAAATTTACGCCCCCGTTGGCGGTCGCGGTGGCAATCCGCTCCAAAATGCTTTTGAATTGTACTATGCTAAAAATCCCCTTGTCAAGTTGCGCGGTGCGTTGGGCGGGGCGCGTTTGGCAGCTGCCTATTATGGCGAATTGTGGCGCAATTTGAATTTAATTAAACGGGGACTGAAACGGGCAAAACAATACCAACCCCATGCCCGTGTCGTCGTTGGCGGTGGCGCGGTTAGCGTGTTTTACGAACAGTTGGGACGCAGTTTGCCTGATGGCGCGATCGTCTCCATTGGCGAAGGGGAAGTTTTGCTCGAAAAACTGCTGCGCGGGCAAGATTTTAGCGACGAACGCTGTTACGTGGTGGGCGAAACTGCACCGCGTCAGGGAACCATTCACGAGAAACCGACCGCGATCGAGAAGACTGCGTGCGACTACGGCTACATCGAGCAAATTTGGCCCGAATTTAACTATTACCTGCAAGACAACGATTTCTATGTCGGCGTACAGACGAAACGCGGTTGCCCGCACAACTGCTGTTACTGCGTTTATACGGTAATTGAAGGCAAGCAAGTCCGCATCAATCCTGCCGACGAAGTGGTTGCAGAAATGAAACAATTGTACGATCGCGGCATTCGCAACTTTTGGTTTACCGACGCGCAATTTATCCCGGCCCGCAAGTTCATCGACGACGCAGTGGAACTGCTGCAAAAAGTTCTCGATGCGGGCATGGAAGACATCCATTGGGCCGCCTATATTCGCGCTGACAACCTCACGCCGGAACTGTGCGATCTGATGGTCAAAACAGGAATGAACTACTTTGAAATTGGGATTACCAGTGGTTCTCAAGAGTTGGTTCGGAAAATGCGAATGGGCTACAATTTGCGCGTGGTACTCGAAAACTGTCGCGACTTAAAAGCGGCGGGATACAACGATCTCGTGTCGGTGAACTATTCGTTTAATGTCATCGATGAAACCTTCGACACCATTCGCCAGACGATCGCCTACCATCGCGAACTCGAACGCATTTTTGGTGTAGATAAAGTCGAACCTGCTATCTTCTTTATTGGCTTGCAACCCCACACCCATTTAGAAGAATATGCCCTCGATAACGACATCCTCAAACCCGGTTACGATCCCATGAGTTTGATGCCTTGGACGGCACGAAAACTGCTGTGGAACCCGGAACCGTTGGGGTCGTTTTTTGGCGAGGTTTGCTTGCAAGCATGGAAGCGCAACCCGGACGACTTCGGACGCGAAACTATGAAGATCTTAGAAGAACGCCTCGGTTGTGCGCCTCTAGAGGAAGCCTTGTCTGCACCGTTGGGGGATAAGGAAACGCGATCGAAGTCTTTAGTTACTGTAGGATAATTGTGGTAGGCTGGGCAATGCCCACCCTACTTCTTGCTAGCTTAGCAGGTACAGGCGCGATCGTCTGTAGTGTATCTGTTAATCTTTTTGAACGATCGTCTATTTTTGTGAATATTCGTGCGATCGGGTAAGGACGGTTCGCACATCGCCCCTACGATCGCATTTTAGGGGCAAACGTAACCATTCAGCTAGCCTAGTACAAACTGGTGTAGAAACCCGGTTTCTTGCTTATCGCCAGACAAGATTCGAGTTTATACTTTTAGAAACCGGGTTTCTTGTATAACCTGAATCCTTACGGGCAAACTTTATCGCTTAGATGGTAATATCGTAACCGATCGCGTTTGGGAATGGGAGCATCTCGCTCCCGAACTGTAACAAACTCTACTGATTCGAGAGAGACAATCTCGTCTGCGCGGATGGGTAGCTGTAGGAAAAGAGATCGGGTAAAATGACTCCGAATCGCTTGCAGCAAAAGGGATTGAGCGATTTTGCCCGCCGAGGCGGTTCGCGCAAGTTCCGCAAATGTCGGCAAATAAAGGGATTTGGGGGTTGCCACTGTGCGAAACAGGTGCTATTGTATAAGCAGTGGGAGGTCAGTTTGCTGACATCCGCGCGATCGAACCTTGAAAGCCCCATAAACACAGGGTTTCAGCCGCCTGCGGTCTCAACCTGCTATAATCCCTATTAGGGATTGAAACCGGCGCGATCGTAGCTTTTCCCGGCGTGAATGTAGAGTCTCAACCTGCTATAATCCCTATTAGGGATTGAAACACCATCGCAAATCGCAGCGATACCGACCGATTCATGTCTCAACCTGCTATAATCGCTATGAGGGATTGAAACGTAACATTTCCCGCTTGGTAGAGTTACAAATTAAATAACAACTTCCTCAATGGACGAAATATCAGCGATCGCGTCTGTACTCCCCTCTCCCAAACTGTCCGTATCGCGATCGCAGCGAGAGGAAAACGTACAGCGATCGCACGCACCATCAGTTTCTGCTACCATAGGAAAAGGGATACCATTATCGTAGTCTTGCAGCCAATTTTCGAGCTTGTCGAGGAGCGATCGCAACTCTTTCTTGATGCGTTGGTGTTGTTTTGAATCGTAAGCAAACGACAAATATTGCGGTTCGGCTTGGGGTTGAGAATTGGCAAACCAATAGGTCATCGAAATCGCGTCCGGCGGGTAGTCGCTAGTTTCAGCTAGCAAAAAAAGATACAAGCGCGTTTGCCAGTCCTTCGCCAGAACCGCCCGATTTTTAGGACGCGGATAGGTTTTCCAATCGAGGATTTTCGCCGCGCGATCGTCCGCTACAAATAAATCGTAACGCCCTAGCAGTAAAAAATCGTCGAACTCCAAACTAATATCGCGTTCGGCTTGGCGAAACGCCGTCTCTCCCACGTCAGCAAACAATTCTGGGGCCGCAGAAACGAAGTTTTCAAACCACCGCGACAGGCGATCGTCCGCTTCTAAAAATGAGTTGACCGACAAGCCTAACTCGCGCTGCTGCATGAGTAAGTGGAAGCGACTGCCCCACTCCATGGACTCTTGCCCCTCGATATTGGGTGGCGTTGGCAAACCGTCAATAAAGACGTGCTGAAATTTGCGCGGGCAAGTTTCGAGGAGTTTGAGTTGCGATTGCGATAAATATGGTATCATGGTTAGGAAGCCTGTTGCTGTAAATAGCGACTGACTCCGGCTCCCATTTCCTTAAAGTTGGAGTCGATTTGTTTGCCGAGCAAATCTTCAATCGTGCTGGCGATCGACCCCGCTACAAACGAAGGGATGCCTTTGAGTTGCTTCGTGTCGATGTTTAACTCGCCGCGACTTTCGATGCGGGTTCCATCACCATCTTCCAGAAAAAGATTTCGACCGCCACTGCGAACCGCTTCGGTAAACGCATGGGTTTCTGTGCGCCAGTCTACCGAAAAATCCGTCGATTTCCAGGTGGCGTAGTCCGTCCACGATAGCAGATCTTCACTTAAAAACGCTCGCGCCGGCCCCGGAATGGAACCGCCACCGTGCCAAACCGTGACCAGTTGGGTTTCGGCTTCCCCGTCTTGGCGCGACTGGAGCTCGATCGCCCGCACGTTTGCCATATAGGGAACCAAATCGAGCATTTTGTCGCGATAGGTCGCGTACACCACAGACCGAGGAAAGGGCAAGCGAACGGCGAGGGCAATTTTCATGGCAAACATCGACAATGCAGTATCGCCATTGTCTCATTGCGAGCGATGAATAGGCAAATGCTAAGAGAAGTCAACTTCTCTCCCGGCTGAAGAATGTAGGTTGGGTTGAAGCCTGAAAACCCAACAACCGCAAATCAGTGACCGTAGGGGCGTTTCGCGAAACGCTCGTACACCAGTGACCCATTAGGTGTAGCATCAATTCTGAACTCTGAATTGAAAGGGTGTTGGGTATCGTTCCTCTACCCAACCTACGAGATTTCCAAACTTCCAGGACTTTTGTCAGTCAACCAGAATAAATCTCTGGCCGCAGACATAAGGTCTTAATTTTGAATTTTGAATTTTGCGAAAAGTTGGGGGTGTAGATTTTCTTCCCCCTGAACTTTTCAAGACTCAAGACGAATTTTGAATTGGAGCGAAGCAACCGACGGCGGCGACGGGAGATGTCCGTTCGGCAAATTGAAACTGCTGTCCCCGACGCACGAAACCGAGAAATCCATCTTGGCGGGCATCGGGTAGCGGCCCGGTTTGATAGTGATACAACCACATTTTACGACGAATGGAAGCGGGCAAACTTAGCAGTTCGTCGTAGTGCGAGTGTACCGTACTTTTGTAGGGGGTGGTTTCGCAGTCGTGAAAAATGATATCAGCTTTTTCGTAAAATGTCCGCAGGCGATCGGGGCAAAATTGGGTATCGGTGGTAAAGAAAATTTTCGTCCCGTCGAGCTCGAAAAACAAGCCGTAACTTTCGACAGCTTCGCGATCGTCCTCGATATGCACGGTGGGGACGAGTTGAAATGATTTTCCTTCCCACACAAACGTACCGCGATCGGGCACCGGACAGGGATTAAAATAGGTGTCGAGGGTGGCTGTGCGACCCTGAATCGATCGCATCCCTCCCGAAAGGGTATTTTCCCACAAGTCGTTAACCAAAGACTCGGGTAAATAGAGTTGGGGTTTAGAACAGCGCGGATCGAACTGAGTGCTAAAGCCAATAAACTCCAAACCGCCAACATGATCGGCGTGGAGGTGGGAAATATAAATATCCGTGATATCGAGATGAGAGAGACCGACATCGCGAAGGGCAAAACGAATATCCGAACCGCAGTCGAGCAAGAGGTTGCGACCGCGATCGCCCGTTAGGATTAGGTTGGATTGGTAGTTATCGGGATCGAGGGTAAACGCCGATCCAGACCCTAAAAACGTCAGCTTCATCTACGGAGACCTCATCGCTAAAAATGGAATTTACACAAAAAAAGGGAACATCCTTATTTATTTTACGTCACGATCTAGGGATATCGGCATCGTTCTTTATGAAGAGTTTTCAAATATTTATCCACCGCCGAGGGGACAGAGGTTAAGCGAATCTGAAATCCTCTACCGTTGTCTGCGGAGGGTTCTATAACTTTGGCATAAAATTCGTTGTCGTCAGGTTTAAACTGGGAACCATCGGCGAAGCGAAGTTTTAGATTTTTGAGGGCGGGAATGGTTTCGGGGGCGACAATTTCGGCGTAGTGGGGGGAGAGTTTCACTAATTCCCCCAATGTCATCGTCGCCCCCACGTTTTTACCTTCGACGATCGTAAATTCAATTTTAACTGTATCTTGCAACTCTAGCAGTTCTTCTTCTTGTTTTTCTAATTCGAGATTGTATTTCCCGCCAATACCGCATACTGAATAAATCGAGATGGGTTGTTTCACGCCTTTCGGACTGACTTTCTGTTCGTCATCCGTTTGTACTAACTCTTTAACGGGTTCGTAAGTGGATTCGGAAATCAAAATTTGCCCGCCAACGGTATAGGATTCGATGCGATAGGTGAGGTTAACTTGGCTGCCGACGACTCCGTATTTGGTGCGTTTGTACGAGCCAATGTTGCCGACGACCACTTCTCCAGTGTTAATCCCGATACCCATTTCCAGATCGGATAAGCCCTTTTCTCGCATGGTTGCATTCACCGCAGGCATGGCTTTTTGCATGGCGATCGCGCAAGCAACAGCCCGCTCGATATCGTCTTCTCGTTGAGTTGGCGCGCCAAATAAGACTAAAATGCCATCGCCCATAAACTCGTCGATCGTCCCTTGATAGAATGTAATCACATCGGCCATGGCCTCTAAATAAATATTTAAAATTCCCACCACCTGTTCGGGAGACAACCGCTCCGATAGGGATGTAAACCCGCGCAAATCTGATGTAAGAATAGTAATTTTGCGCCGTTCGCCCCCCATGGTCAAACCGCCCGGCGTTTCTAGTAAATTGGCCACCACTTCATCGGTGAGGTAGCGACTGAAGGTTTGGCGAATATCAGCCGCCGATCGCGCCACGTAGGCCGTAATTGCCCCAGCGGCCCCCAGTCCGGCTAAAATGGGCGGCACGAGGGGAATCCACCAAGACTGAAGCAAGGCGATGTAGGCGATGCCCCCATAAACTCCCACGAGGGCGATTTCGGGAATCACGCGCCGGATGGTACTGGTATAGCGCCGCGTCCAACTCATAAAGGCCCCAATAAAGGCAGCGACAACGATCGCGCCATAGTCGAGCCATTCGGGCCAGGTTTTCAACAAGGCGCGATCGTCGAGGGTGGCGCTTATCAGTTGGCTGGTGAGGTTGGCATGATATTCTACACCCGCCATCAACTGCGGCGTACCGAACAGCGTACTGCTGTAGGGCGTTTCGATATAGTCTTTCAAACTTTCAGCCGTGGCCCCAATTAAAACGGCGCGATCGGCAAAGAAATCCTCGGGAACCGTACCAGCTAGCACCTCCGACAGGGATACTCGCTTAAAACTTCCCTGTACCCCCCGATAGAGAAGCAACACTTGATAGCCATTGCTATCGACGCGAATGTAGGGGCCGTCATTGCTTTCAAAACGAGTCAAGACGGTATCTCCAAACATTACCTGCTCGTCTTCGGTACTGTCGGGCTCGATCCCATCTGCTTCTAAATACATCCAAGCGAGGCGAAAGGCCAAACTAAATATCGTTCCCCCCGCGCCGTCGCTAAGATACAGCAAACCGCGTCGCGCTTTCACGTCGGGATCGA
>CAKZKB010000376.1 GCA_937121005.1 uncultured cyanobacterium
GAAGGCTTCGAGTTCGGCGGCGGTGGGCAGTTTTCCCCAAATCAACAGATAAGAGGTTTCGAGGAAGCTACTGTGTTCGGCCAGGTCTTCGATGCGAATTCCCCGATATTCCAAAATCCCATTCTTGCCATCCACGTAGCTAATACTGGATTTGGCGGCGGGGATACCTTCTAAACCGATACTGAAACAAGATTCGACAGACATACTTCGCTTCCTTCGCTTGCAACTGATGATGGGGATAGTTTATTGTCTCGGTGCGGCGCGATCGCTTCAGTAGCGATCGTCACAGCAAAAATTTCGGCGGTATGAGAGCAAACAACTGGCTGCTGCCTTTGGGGGAACCGCCTGCGGGTAGGGTCAACCCGATAATACCTGCTTTTTTGACGGTTAGTTTATCTCCCGGCCGTCCCCAGGCCAAAATTTCGGCCCAGTTTCCCAAGTCGGGTTGGTGTCCGACTAAGGCTAAGTCGCCGCTACTGGCTTGTCGCCACTGCGTCCACCAGTCGATCCAGCCATCAATGTCACCTCCAGGCGCTAAAAAAGGGGAGGTTTCGATGGTATCGGAAATGCGAGCTTCGCGCAAGATCTCGGCGGTTTGGCGGGCTCGCACCAGGGGACTGGTGAGGACGCGATCGCACGTCAAACCCATTTCTTGCCAGCGTCGGGCCAGTTGGCGGGTTTTACGATCGCCTTTTTCGGTCAAGGGTCGATCGCTGTCTCGATCGTAGAGTTGGCGATCGGCAGCAATGCCATGGCGGA
Source organism: uncultured cyanobacterium (assembly GCA_937121005.1). GTDB lineage: Bacteria > Cyanobacteriota > Cyanobacteriia > Cyanobacteriales > Geitlerinemataceae > CAKZKB01. The sequence continues at coordinate 760 of CAKZKB010000376.1, forward strand.
TTAAATATACGTTTGCCATTCGGTAAACATTATAAGTATTCAGGTCGAATCAAGAAACCCGGTTTCTGGCAGATCTCCCGATAAAACTCGAGTCTATCCTTTGAGAAACCGGGTTTCTACCCCCGCGATCGGACACCTGAATGTTTCTCCGGTTACGAGTTGGTAAACTCTTCGATCTGATGGGCGATCGCGTCGCCAATATTCTCGCGATCGATGGGAGTTTTTTCGAGTGCGGTGCGAACTTCGGCTTCGATATCAGCCACGACTTCCGAGGGTAAATCGAGCAATTGCACCAGCTTTTGATAGGCGGCGGCTTCTTCGGGGTTGATTTTTGGTTCTTCTGGAGTGCGGGAACTGCACGCAATCACTTCGTAACCGAGTTTGAGGGCGAGTTCTTTTTCTTCGCGGCTTTCGAGTTGGGGCACGACTTCCTCGAGGGGGACTTTTTGCATTAAGTAGTCGCGCAATTCTTCTTGTAGCTGGCGCTGTCGGGCCGCGTCGCGGGCAAAAATTAAGCTGAAGCTATCGAGCATAATATTGACTTCTTCAGCTTCGAGTACGCCATCGGCCCAGGCCATGGACGTGACGGCTCGCAAGAGGTTCATCTGCCGGGGGGTGATGGAGGGAGGCGGCGGCGGTTGCACTGACATGGCAGCTTCTCGGGTCGGTTTAGTTTGTTAGTTTAGCACGGCTCGCGATCGCGATCGCACTGAGAGCGCGGAGTCGATCGCCTTGGGGGGTAGAGGTCGATCGTCTGCGAGGGGAGTAACGATCGTCCGTTTGGTAGAGGTCGATCGCAGCGCGTCCCTAGCCCCCAGGCGATACTAGAAATGTAGCCGTTGAGACTGTTTGCTCTATGTTTCCTCAATTTTCCCTCGATGAAGTGTTCGCCAACGTCTGGACTTCCGGTTGTCTCACCCGTTCCCACCGCCAGGCCTTGATGTCGGCCCTGTTGCACAATGGCCTCACCCTCGAAGAAAGGAATCTGATCGATCGTCTCGTGTACGCTGTCCGTCGCGGTTGGCTGCGGTTGTCGGAGTAGTTAGCGGGCCAAGCACTAGACGATCGCCTTTTTGGCACGCGGGCCTTGACATTTTTCTGCTAAACTGTAAAAATGAATACAGAAATAAAGCAACCGTTCATCTCCAAATCGGAGACGGAAGTAGGAAGTCATTCCGAAGGAACGCGCCTCACTTACCCTAACTGACTCCACGCCATGTTTTCGGAGGCGAAAACCATGAAACTTCAATATCGCGGCCAAACTTACGAAACTGACCCCACTAACACCACTCCCGACACCCACGAAGTCACCACGATCTACCGGGGTGTAAAAACTGTGGTTCGTCACGGCGATCGTCTTGAAGCCAACCGTCGCGGCCAAATGAAATATCGCGGCGTTACTTACTAAAAACGACGCTCTTCCTCAGTGTATCTGAGGTTGCGACTTCGACCCCGCATCGGCGGGGTTTTTGCGTGGGAGCGGTTAGATCGGGACTACAACTCATCGGGGTTGATGTTGTTTTCTCGTAATAGTTGTGCGAGGCGATCGGCTCGTTCTCGCTCGCGATCGGCCCGTTGTCTTTCCCGATCGGCTCGTTGTCGTTCGAGATCTTTTTCTTGACGTTCCCGTTCCGCTCGTTCTTCTCCTGTTAACAGCAAGTTCCCCTCACTATCCCACCAACGCAACCAGGGTAACTCCACATTACAGTAGGTTCCGTTCCAGATACCCAATTCTACACCGAGTGCGTCAATGGAAAAGCGATCGCGATCGTTCTTTTCCATCAATTCATAGTGATTTTCCACTAAGCGATACACTTGCACGCTCTTTTTTTTAACTTCATAGATGGCATAATACGCAGGACGAATCACCGTTTCGTAAATCCAAAACTTGCCTTTCCAGGGCGTTTTGTCGCGCTCTTCCTCTCCATTACCCGATACGAACTCTAAGACAATTAAAGGGGGAATCAATTCTTGCCACAGCACGTAAGAGCGCCGCA
>CAKZKB010000377.1 GCA_937121005.1 uncultured cyanobacterium
AAGACTCAAGACGAATTTTTAATTTTTAATTTTTAATTCCGCGAAGCGGTTGACCCAATGTCTTCACTTGCAGATCGTATTGATACTCGCAGTTAAAATCGCGATCGCTCCATTCCTCCATCTTCACATCCGCCAGAGCGGTCAACTTAGGACAAGAAGGAGAATAAAACTGAGAGACGATCGTCCAAGCGCTCGATCGCACCACGTCTAAAATGGTTTTCAGGGTCGATTCTGTATTGGCGGGAATGCCTTTTTCGGTGACTGCATAGGTCTCAACCCAAATCCCATGAGAACCGAGAATAATTTGAGCCAGCCACCGCGCTCGAGGTAGGTGAGTCGGGGAGGTAATCAGCATCACTTTTTTGGCATTCCAAGATTCTAAAATCGGTAAGCTAAAAAAGAAATTACCAAAGGTCGATCGGGCGCAGTTTTCGAGCCAGACTTTTTCGATGGGGGTTTGCGATCGCTCGAAAACGGATAAGATGCAAGGTGGAGGCGATCCCGCCGAAATCAACACCGGGACTTCGGGATATTGTTTCTCGAAGTTGGCGACGTAAACTTCTCGGCGAATACTTCCTCCTAAAACTAAAAAGGCATCGAGATCGCTTTTTGATGCCCGGTGCAAGGCAATCCAATTGCCCAAAAACCAAGCAACGACAATGGCGGCGATCGACCAACTGCAATAGGTCAACCACTTCCGTTTTTTGCGAGGCTTTGGCGATTTTGTCATTGTTATCGATCTGTCGCGATCGCTGTTAATTATAGCAGCAGTCGGACAGGCAATGCCCAGCCGACTCGCTGGAGTGCCGGGGGACGTTACCGCTTAGGGATCGCCACCGCACTATATTAAATTTTGTTAATTTGGAGGCGATGGTCACGAAACGTCGCTCGATCGCGCTTTGATGGGAATAGAGCAGAGATGGCGTTCTCCGCGATATCGCTTATAGTGGTTATAGATTGGGGTGATTCGTCCGTGTATTTGCATAAATTCTCGCCACTCAATTGACGATCGTCCCTGCTGCGGCAAGGGCGATACGCGGGTGTTAACGGTCTATGGCTTCTACCGCAACAGTCGATCGGGCGCTGCTGCCCGTTTTTAACCAGTCTCGATCCTTAGTCTCGTTTTCGGTATTACCTCGGGGGCAGCTTTTAGCGCTAGCGCCCGAGAGTCGGGGCATTTTGATTTTAGATAAAGGATTTTACAGCGATTTCGCAACGGCGGGGGCGGGTTTGGGCGGCCCCTTCGATCGCAATTGTATCGCCATTTATCCAGCCGGATCGATTCGATTTTTCGCCCCAGAAACGCGATCGCAACGCTTGCTTGCCTTCCAAAAACGCATCGACAATGCTAACGACCTACAGCAGATTTTACTCGATAAATCGCCATTGCGCCGCGCCTATCTGATTTTACGACATTTGAGTCAGTCTTTAGGCATTCGCGAAACGCAAAACATTCCTTACGAACTCGTGGCCCATTTAGTGGGTGTGACTCCCAAAGATGTGGCTGCGGTTTGGCATCGCTATCGGGTGCGTCAGTCGCGCATGAAGCACGAGGGATGATGTTTGTTTGAACGCGATCGTTACAGCACTCGCAAGATACTGGGAATGTCCGCGATCGCCTCAAAGTTGCGAATTTCTGCAATTGCGGCCCGGAAATTCCCCTCGAGAACATCGTGAGTGACAATGGTGATTTCGGCGCGATCGTCGCGCATTCCAATTTGGACGATCGACTCTAAACTCACCCCGTGCCGTCCGAAACAGGTTCCCAACTCGCCGATGACTCCCGACTCGTCGCGGGTCAAAAAACGAGCGTAAAATCGCGTCACCAACTCTTCAACCGGGGCGATGGTACAGTAATGTTGGTGAGCGCAACTGAGTAAAGGATGCAAAATCGGCTCGGTTTCCGTTTGCAAAATGGCGATAATATTGGCAATATCGGCAACCACCGCGCTGGCGGTGGCCCCTTCCCCGGCACCGGGGCCGAGAAACATCACCCGACCGAGGGGATCGGCTTCCACGAGAATGGCATTGTCCACACCTCGGACGCTGGCGAGGGGGTGCGGGTTGGGAACCAATGTCGGATGAACGCGCACTTGCAGGCGATCGTCGCTGTCGGTGAAGTTATCGCAGTTTTCTCGCCGCGCGATCGCCAACAAACGAATGGTAAATCCCAGGCGATCGGCGTAGGTAATGTCGGCTGCGTCCACTTGGCGAATGCCTTCGCAGTGGATATCCTCGAGTTTAATTCGTCCCCCAAAGGCGATCGAGGCCAGAATGGCAACTTTGTCGGCTGCGTCTAACCCGTCCACGTCGGCGGTGGGATCGGCTTCGGCGTACCCCAGACGTTGCGCGTCGGCCAGTACGTCGTCGAAACTGGCTCCTTCGGCCTGCATTCGGGTTAAAATATAATTCGTCGTGCCGTTGACAATTCCAGTGACGGCATGGATGCGGTTGGCCCCCAACGCTGTTTTCAACGGTTGCACGATCGGGATCCCACCGGCTACTGCCGCTTCTAGCATCACGTAAACACCTTTTTCCCTAGCGGCGGTATAGATTTCATCGCCATGGCGGGAGATAACCGCTTTGTTGGCAGTGACGACGTGCTTGCCATTGGCGATCGCTTCTAGGATCAGCGATCGCGCCGGTTCTACCCCGCCAATGAGTTCGACGACGATATCGATGTCGCCATCGGTGACAATACTTTTTAGATCGGCCGTCAGGATATCCTGGGAAATCGCCACATCCCGCTTTTTATCGGGGTTGCGAACGCCGACCCGTCCAATTTTAACGTCTTTTAAGATGGGATGTCGCCGGGTCGGATCGAGCAAAATTTTTGCCGTCCCCGTACCGACTGTTCCCAATCCTAACAAACCGATGGTATAAGTCATTTCAGTCGCTTCGCTCCAATTCAAAATTCAAAATTCAAAATTCAAAATTAAGTCCAAATCGGAGGTTTGTATCCGCAATCTTCTCGGTCATTAGAGGTACGCTCGGGCAAATTTACGACTGTGAGGGTTTGCCTCGTACTAAAATCTGGATACCTAATGCTACCAGGCCGAGGGTGACGAAGGCAAATACAAACGTCCCTAAAGCGCTGGCCCCAACAACCAACGTCCGTACCAATACCGCGATGTTGGTGGCGGTGTTATTGCCAGTGGGGAGGGGTTTGTTGGCAAAAGTGGTGGCGATCGCGGCTGTCAGTTGGTACAGCAACGCCGCAAAGCCAGAACAGATCAGCGCACCGCTAAAGCAACGCCGCGCCGTCGTCGGGGTAGATTGGGGTTTGGGATCGTCCATGGGTTTAATGCTACCATATTTTGGTACGACGATCGCCTGTTTGCAACAACTTACGGCCATGGGGCGATCGCGTGTAGGGTAGGTTGCCAGAGCGATGGCGATCTGGGTTGCAACTCAACTAAACTGCTGTACTCGCTGCTGATGAAAACCAAGATCGTTCGGTTTTTGGAAAAGCAATCGAAAGGATTCCATTTAACATTAACTTTAGGGTTAACGCTTGTATGTTACATTTCAAGAGCGAGGCCGATCTAGGTTGCGACTATAGGTATTGCTCATTGCTCATTGTTCATTGCTCATTGATATGACTGGAATTGTAATTTTAGGGGCGGGACGATGGGGAAACCATCTGATTCGCATTTTTTCCCAACACCCGGAAGCCAAAATCGTCGCCATTGTCGATCCCGATGCCGATCGCCTGCAAGCGATCGCGGAAAAATTTAATTTCGATCCCAGCGTCGTCCTCACCACCGGGTGGCCCGCAGCCCGCAACCTCCCGCAAGTGGAAGCCGTCGCCGTCACTTCTCCGGCTTCGACGCACTACGATATTATCGCCGATGCCCTCAAACGCGGCTTCCACGTTCTGGCCGAAAAACCCCTGACCCTAGATCCGGCCAGTTCTTTGGAACTGTGTCGCCTCGCCGAACAGCAGCAGCGTCAGTTGATGGTGGATCATACTTATCTGTTTAACCCGGCGATCGCCAAGGGACGGGAAGTGGTACAAGGTGGCACTTTGGGGCAATGTCGCTACGGATACGCCGCCCGCACTCACTTAGGCCCCATCCGTACTGATGTCGATGCCCTCTGGGATCTCGCCATTCACGATATCTCGATTTTCAACTGCTGGCTGGGGGCCATGCCCGTCAAAGTCCGGGCTACGGGGACGACGTGGCTGCAAGACAACGCCGAAGATTGGGAACTGTTTCCGCGCGGTTTGGCCGATGTGGTATGGTTGCAGTTGAGCTATCCGGGCAGCGTCCATGTGGTGGTACATCTATGTTGGTGCAATCCCGACAAGCAGCGACGGCTAGCACTGACTGGAAGCGACGGAACGCTGATTTTTGACGAAATGAATGCCGACTCGCCGTTGACGCTGTGCCGGGGACGGGCCGAACCTGAAGGCGATCGCTGGTTGCCCGTTGGGGGCGATCGCGAAACGGTGACTTACGACCCTGGCGAACCCTTAAAAGAAGTGTGCGATCGCTTTTTAGAATCAGTGCGATCGCGCCAACCTGTAGAGGTTTCCTCGGGTTGGGTAGGGGCGCAATTGGTGCGAGTATTGGCCGCACTTTCGGAGTCCATGCGCCAAGGGGGACAGGCGATCGCCTTGAAATCAGTGACCAGTTTTTAGAGGGGGATTAGCGGATTTGGGGGTTTGGGGGA
>CAKZKB010000378.1 GCA_937121005.1 uncultured cyanobacterium
TTGCACCTAAATGCTTCCCTCTTTAGCCTACCACGCTACCCCCCTGAATGGTTACCATTTTTCAAAAGGTTCGACATTACGATCGACGAACGAGCATTCTTGATGCAAGCGCACGAAGCAACAGGCTTAAAAGTCTTTTTAGCTTTGATGGAAAACGATCGCGTTGCTGCTGTTGAGGGGAGTAATTTCGGGAATTTCAGGAAGTTGGTTTCACCGGCGGAACCGTATCGGTAACGAGTTTGTAGTTGCCACCATCGTAGCCGAGAATGCCGACGATCGTTCCCTGAAGGCGATCGCCGACTTGCAGTTTGGGAGGGGAACTATTCTCTATTTTAACAAACAAGCGATCGGGGTTCAAGTCTCCCTCAGAAAGACCAGGTTTGCCCTCTTGCAGTACAACAATAAATTCACCGTAGCGGTTGGTGGGATTGATGACGGTTGCATCCTCAATTTTGACTCGCATCGACTCCAAACTTTCGTAAAAATCGATGGCGCGATCGGGCGGCGTGCGATCGCTTTTGCTAAGGGCGATCGCATCGGGAAGAGGATTATTTCCCGATAGTTTGACAACTGCACCATCGTTACCCGATACATCGATTTCTGTTTGCGATAAATTGTTACTCCCCTCAGCACCGGAAATATATTCGTTAACCGTTCCGCTTGCAGAAACGCGATCTCCGATCGCGATCGGTTCGCCTAAAGACGTGCGAGGAAACTCTTTTGTATAAACAACAATGGCTTCGGAGGTAGCAATATTGTCGTCGGGATTTGGATTTTGTAAATAAAAGCGATCGCTGTCAATTTTCGTGACAATGCCCTCAATATCGGTAACGAACTGGCCGAGATAGGGGGAAACATAACTTGTCCCTTGAATGTTAGAAATTGTGACGCGATCGGCTCGTACTGGCAACATTTCCAGTCTCCAGAAAACCAGAAAAATAAGTATCAAAGCGAGAGACAATCGAACTGCAATTTTTTTTATCATTATAATTTTGTATGGATTGCGATACTAGAAAAGGGGTGTAGAGTACACCCCAAAGCATCAATTAGGCATCGTCGAGAGCCACAATACCGGGCAATTCCTTACCTTCGAGCAATTCCAAACTCGCGCCGCCGCCAGTGGAAATATGGCTCATTTTCTCAGCAACGCCCACTTTTTCAACGGCTGCAACCGAGTCGCCACCGCCGATAATCGTCGTCGTTCCTTTACCCGTGAGTTCCGACAACGTTTGGGCGATCGCTTCAGTTCCTTTGGCGAACTTATCGAACTCAAATACACCCATCGGCCCGTTCCAAATTACCGTTTTGCAATCAGCAAGGGCATCTTGGAATGTTTTAACAGAATCCGGGCCGATATCCAATCCCATCCAGCCATCGGGAATGCTGTCAACGCTAACAGTGCGATCGTTGGCATCAGCCGCAAAATTGTCCGCAACGACAACATCAGTCGGCAACAACAGATCGACTCCGCGTTCTTTGGCTTTCGCTTCTAAAGACTTGGCCAAATCCAGTTTATCCTCTTCCACCAACGATTTACCCACTTGCAAACCGCGAGCTTTATAGAAAGTGAAAATCATGCCGCCGCCGATCAGCAACTTGTCTACTTTTTCGAGTAGGGTTTCGATTACGCCAATTTTGCTCGACACTTTAGAACCACCAATAATCGCCGCCAGGGGACGTTGGGGATTCTCGATCGCGCCTTTCAAAAATTCCAACTCTTTCTCGATCAAATACCCGCCAACGCAAGTATCGATGTGGTGAGTAACCCCTTCAGTGGAAGCGTGCGCCCGGTGCGCCGTACCAAAAGCATCGTTGACGTAAACATCGGCGATCGAAGCCAGTTGCTTGGCAAATTCGGGATCGTTCCCTTCTTCTTCGGCATGGAAGCGCAAGTTTTCTAGCAACGCTACGTTGCCATTTTCTAACTTTTCAACTGCCGAAGTCACCACGTCGCCTACGCAGTCTTCGCATTTTACCACAGGTTGGCCCAACAGTTCCGAAAGGCGTTGCGCTACCGGAGTCAGACGCATCGATTCGTTAACCTTCCCTTTGGGGCGACCCATGTGCGAGCATAAAATTACTTTAGCGCCTTTGCTGGTCAGGTCGTTAATCGTCGGCAGGGCGGCGCGAATGCGGGTGTCGTCAGTGATTTTGCCGCTATCGTCGAGGGGAACGTTAAAATCAGCCCGTACTAGAACGCGCTTACCGGACAGATCGTCAGCCGAAAGTGCTGCTAGGGTTTTCTTAGCCACGAGATGAACCTCCTAAATACTGCGTTTGTCAAGTTCTCGATTGTGACGGTAGATACCGATCGCATTTTACCGGAGATCGGCTCCCCTACAACTGCGGACTTGGCCGATGGGTCGTCTGGGGCCAAGTTGGGAATTATAATGTGTAGGGGCGAGGCATTGTCATCGATCGCGATTGTTTTTTACAGAAATTGACACGGACAATGCCTCGCCCTCTTGTGCAATTGTCGGATTCGGGATCGAAATTGGTGGAGAAGCAGGCATTCCCTACATTACCAAAGGAACCGCTACCAGCAACTTAAAAGTCACGGTCGAGTGTTCCTTCCCTAAAGAAGATTGACTGACTCGCTATTGATTTCAATAGCGATCCCGAAGACTCCACAGCGAGCAATTGACGGACGCTGTGGCGCGATGTCGATTACTCGCTCGCTTCTTCTCGGCGTTCGGAAAATCCCCAAACAAACAGCACGGCGATCGCGCTTAATAATGCCCACTGCGGCGGCACGATCGTCGGTGCAACTACTCGCAACAGCAATCGCAACCCAACTAAACCGACAGTGACATATCCGGCATCTTCTAAATGAGAAAATATCTCCAGCCAGCGCATAAACAACCCGGCCAGAAAGCGCAAAGCAATTACCCCAATTGTACCGCCAGCAATCACCAACCACAGGCGATCGGAAATGGCGATCGCGGTAGTAACGCTATCGAGAGAAAAGGCTAAATCGGTAAAAGCGATGGTAGGAACGGCTGCCCAGAGAGATTTGAATCGGGGGCTGTGATGTTCGTGTTCTTCGTCCTCTTCTGTGGTAAAATACTGGAAGACCAACCACAACAAATATAGCGCTCCGGCAAGCTCGAACTGCCAAAAGTGGATGACCCAAGTGGCCGTAAAAATCAAGGCGATCCGCAATCCATAAGCGACCAACAAACCGACATTGAGAGCTTGACGTTGCAACTGCTCGTCTTCTAACCTCCGGGCGATCGAAGCCAAGGCGATGGCATTATCAGCAGAGAGCACCGCTTCGAGGGCAATCAAAACCACTAAAACGAGAGAGGCTTCGATTCCCCAATTGGGAGACCATTCTAAAAATCGATCCAGCATGGAGGAGGAGGTTACAAGGGAGAGATTAGGGACAATATTTTCTATTGTATCCGATAAACTCCGTGCGTAGCGCCCCAATTGGGGACGCTATCAAAGTTTAGGCGCGAATAGTCGCGCGATCGACCGTTTCTAGAGCCGCCACCAAGCTGCGTACCGCCGCGATCGCCGCTACTTCGTCGTTCAGACGGTTCACTGCCGATCCCACACCCACGCCCGAGGCTCCCGCCGCGATCGCCAGAGGTGCGGTGACGCTGGAAATACCCGAAGCGCACAGTACCGGAACCGACACCGTGCGAGAAATTTCGTAAGCTGCCGCCAGGGTGGGGGCTGCTTTTTGAATCAACCCCAAACTTCCGGCGGCGACGGGTTGGCTGCTGGTTCCGCCTTCGGTTTGGATGATATCGGCTCCAGCCGCAACCAGAGCTTCAGCCAGCGAGGCTTGCTCGTCGAGGGGTAAAATGTGGGGAACGGTGACAGAGAGGGGCGTATCGGGCAGCAGCGATCGCGTTTGTAGCGTCAGTTGCAGCACTTCGTCGGCTTCAAACCGCCGCCCTTGGCTGTAGAAGGCATCGAAGTTACCAATTTCAATACACTCGGCTCCAGCTTCCACGCAGGGCACGAATTTTTCCGGTTCCACCGCCGACACGCAGATAGGAATTTCGGTCAGGGTTTTGGCGAAGCGCACCAGATCGGGATCGGCTGCAATGTCGGCGAAGGTGGCATTACCCGCTTGCGCGGCGTTGAGGGTAAAGGCGACGCGATCGCGATCGAAGTTCGTCAACCCGCTAATAATTTTCAAGGCACGTCCGCTCGCGAACGCAGCTTGTAATGACAAAGGAAGGCTCATAACCAAATCGTTGAGACGGTTCGAGATTATTGTGACACGATCGGGGCTCGGTTGGAGGTCGAGGGGCAATCGCGCTATGATAGCGATCGCAGTATCGATCTAGGGGAAGCGACGCAGCGATGCAAACCTTCGACTTTAGCCAAAAGGATATTTTAGCGCTCACTGCTGAAGATATTGCCAAACTTGCCAGCCGCCTGGAAGCCGACGACTACGACAGCGCGTTCGACAGTTTGCGCGATTGGCATTTGCTGCGGGCGCTCGCATTTCAACGTCCCGAAACCGTCGAACCTTACATTTATTTGCTCGATTTGGAAGCCTACGACGAAGCATAGTAGGGGCGATTCGCGAATCGCCCCTACACAAGTATGGGCAAGAAGCCGGGTTTCTTGCGTCACCTGAATGCTTCCGTTTCAACAAGCGATCGCGTTACAGGGTTACACCAATATACAACTGTTCGATCGCGATTTCCAAGCCAATACTCTGTAGGATAATGCGATCGCCCTCTCGATAAACTTCGGTTTCCCACTGCGAGTTCTGTCCTTCTCCCACGCGCCGACGACATTCGACTTCTATGCGTTCTTGCGATATGAGAACGTATTCTTCTAAAGAGTCGAGCAATTGGTAGTCGGCAAATTTCTCATTGCGATCGAACTTCTCAGTTGACAGAGATAGCACTTCTACGATTAATTTAGGGTAGCGCATCACGTATAGATCGCCACGATCGCGCGGATCGCAGGTTACAAATGCGTCGGGATAGTAGAAGAAGCGATCGGCGCAATTGACTTTAACATCGCTTCCAAAAAACTGGCAGTTACTATCGCGCAAATGAAGATTGATTTCAGTTAACAGATTGACACTAATACGGCTGTGGTTGGTACTACCACCTGTCATGGCATAGACTAAACCGCAGCGATACTCGTGGCGAACTCGACTGTCGCGCTCGATAACGAGATAATCTTCGGGACTAAAACCGCAGGGGATGGCAATCATGGTAAGTCGCTTCGCTCCAATTCAGAGTTCAGAGTTCAGAATTAAGATCGTAAGTCTTGAGAACTCATATAGATAGCGATCGTCTCTATCATAACATCGGTGGGGAAAGATAGCCATACTGGGGAAAATATTCGCGGATTGCCTCTACATAAGGGCGATGAGGGAGTTAGACTCATGTTAAAATCGTACCGATATACAACTGTTCGATCGCGATTTCCAAGCCAATACTCTGTAGGATAATGCGATCGCCCTCTCGATAAACTTCGGTTTCCCATTGCGAGTTCTGTCCTTCTCCCACGCGCCGACGACATTCAACTTCTATGCGTTCCTGAGAAATGAGAACGTATTCCTCTAAAGAGTCCAGCAATTGGTAGTCGGCAAACTTTTCATTGCGATCGAATTTTTCGGTTGACGGAGATAGCACTTCTACGATTAATTTAGGGTAACGCATCACGTAGCGATCGTCGCGATCGCGCGGATCGCAGGTCACAAACAGATCGGGATA
>CAKZKB010000379.1 GCA_937121005.1 uncultured cyanobacterium
GAAGAGGGCATTATCAGCTTGCCTCGGATTATTGCCAATAGCATCGATCGCGACATTGACGAGATTTATGCCAACAACGATAAAGGCATCTTAGAAGAAGTTGACCTGCAACAACGCATCATCGAAGCCACTCGTAAAGCCGTCGCCGCCTTAGTTAAAGAACAAACCGATGCCGCCGGCCGGGTTTCTATGGTGTCTCGCCTCAACTTCTTCAATATGGGTAAGAAAGAACCCTGGATCGAAGCGTTGCAAGAAGCGGGTTATCCCCACGTCGATAAAGAGGCCATTAAACCCCTGTTTGAGTATCTCGAATTTTGCCTCGAACAAGTCTGTGCCGATAACGAACTCGGTTCCTTGTTGCGGGCACTAGAAGGGGAATACATTCAACCGGGGCCCGGTGGCGATCCCATTCGCAACCCGGATGTTTTACCGACGGGTAAAAACATTCACGCCCTCGATCCGCAAGCCATTCCGACTATGGCGGCGGTGAAGGCTGCTAAAATTGTGGTCGATCGCCTCATCGATCGCCAAAAAGCGGAAAACGACGGCAAGTTTCCCGAGACGATCGCCTGCGTGTTGTGGGGCACGGACAACATCAAAACCTACGGCGAGTCCCTGGCCCAAATTATGTGGATGGTGGGGGTCAAACCCGTTCCCGATGCCTTGGGTCGCGTCAACAAACTGGAGTTAATCTCCTTAGAAGAACTGGGTCGCCCCCGTATCGATGTCGTCGTCAACTGTTCCGGTGTCTTCCGGGATCTGTTCATCAATCAGATGGCATTGTTGGACAAAGCGGTGAAAATGGCTGCCGAGGCTGACGAACCTGTGGAGATGAATTTCATCCGCAAACACGCCTTGCAGCAAGCGGAGGAAATGGGCATCAATTTACGGCAAGCGGCAACGCGGGTCTTTTCCAACGCTTCGGGTTCCTATGCTTCTAACGTCAATTTGGCAGTGGAAAACAGCACTTGGGACGAAGAAGCGGAGTTGCAGGAGATGTATTTGAAGCGTAAGTCGTTCGCTTTTAACTCGGACAATCCGGGGATGATGGATGGCAACCGCGAGGTGTTCGAGTCGGCATTGAAAACCGCCGATGCCACGTTCCAAAACCTGGACTCGTCGGAAATTAGCCTCACGGATGTTTCCCACTATTTCGACTCGGATCCCACCAAGGTTGTGGCTAAGTTACGCAACGATGGCAAAAAGCCCAATGCCTATATTGCTGACACCACGACGGCGAACGCCCAAGTCCGCAGCTTGTCGGAAACCGTGCGTCTCGATGCCCGTACCAAACTGTTAAATCCTAAGTGGTACGAAGGGATGCTATCTCACGGTTACGAAGGGGTTCGCGAACTGTCGAAACGCCTGGTGAATACCATGGGGTGGAGTGCCACTGCGGGGGCTGTTGATAACTGGGTTTACGAGGAAAGCAACGAAACGTTCATCAAGGACGAAGAAATGCAAAAACGGTTGATGAACCTCAACCCGCATTCGTTCCGTAAGGTGGTGACGACGTTGCTAGAAGCCAACGGACGCGGTTACTGGGAAACCAGCGAAAGCAACTTACAACGGTTGCGGGAGTTGTATCAGGAGGTGGAAGATCGCATTGAAGGGGTGGAGTAAATTCCTCACCCCGTAGGGTGGGTATTTCCCACCCTACTTCTGGATTGCTTATCCGGTCAGTGCTTGCAGCTTCCGCTCGAAGGAGATATAATGTACATCATTGGGTTAAAGTAGACATCTAGCACTGCAATACGAAGTTTAGGAGGCAAACAATGGCACTAGAAAAGTTGAAAGAGCTCGAAGATCTTAAGGCCCGTCACAAAAAGCTATTGCAAGAGCTTAGAGACCATCAAATTTCCGACCAAACACGGATCCTGGAAGATATTGCGAGCGAGTTTGATAGCTTCCTAAGTGGAGAGGGCTTTGAGACAACTCGACACGGAAATATCTTAACAGCAAAATGTGGCGAGACCCAGTTAACAATGAAGATGCCCGAAACAAATGGTTTCGTTGGATATGCGAATGATAGGGCAATTTTGACAATTGATTTTTCTAATTCTCGTTATCCTCGAGAATATTGGAAACTATTCCTGCTTTCAGGTAAAAATTCTTCTCGCTTAAGGCGAAACGATTTTTCCAAAAAAGATCCTTACCAGTATCTTAGGCAAGAGATCCGGGAGCTTGAAGCTAAGCTCAACCCATACATTCCAGTTGATGAATATTCTGTTAAGTATTGCCAGCAACAGGAAAAGGATCGTTATAGACATCTAAACACTCAAGGCCCAGTTGTCTCTTCGCTTAGCAAAGCACTTACTGATATCAAATCCTTATCTCAGAAGCAGGTTATAATGGAGGAGCAGTTACAGGAACAGTAGCCATGCCCAGAAAAGTGACACTTGCGCCTCACTTAACCTTGAGGCAGATCCAAGAAAATTATCATAACAGTAAAGATACAGTCGAGTCAAGGCGATGGCATTTGTTGTGGAAAGTCGGGATAGGCTGGTCGATAAAAAAGAGCGCGATCTCCGTCGGACTCAGTTATGAATATGCCCGGCGGGTGGTGAAACGCTATAACGAGGAGGGAGAAGCCACCGTCACCAATCAACACAATCGAACCCGAAACTACCAAACGGCTACCCGTCCTAAACATTCTCTACTCAACCGGGAGCAATTGCAGAAACTCAAGGGAGCTTTACGCTCGCGTCCCGATGATGGAGGGATTTGGACAGGGCCGAAAGTGGCTCGCTGGATGGAAAAAGAAACCGGACGAGAAAAAATCCACGACCAACGGGGGTGGGAGTACCTAAAAAAGTGCGGCTACTCTTGGAAGGTTCCGAGGCCGAGCCATAAAAAAGGAGACCCCCAGGAGCAGCAAGAATTCAAGGAAACATACCCAGTAAAGATAAAAACAATTCAAGAGCAACATCCAGGTGCGGAAGTGCAAGGCTGGTTTTTTGACGAACATCGGGTGGGACTCAAGCCAATTCTTCGCCGAGTCTGGTCGCCGATAGGGGAGCAGCCGACGGCGGTAGTCCACCATCGATATGAATGGTTGTACATCTATGCTTTTGTGAATCCACAGACAGGAGAAACCCACTTTTATTTAATTCCTCGAGTCAACGTGACCTGGCTAAATAAGGTGTTCGAGGCTTTTGCTTTAGACGTGGGAGCCTCCGAGGAAAAAATCATCTTTTTGGTAGAAGATCGAGCGGGATGGCACCGAAGCGAGCGGGTAGTATTGCCGACAGGAATGATAACGGAGTATCTACCGCCATACTCTCCAGAATTACAGACAGCCGAGCGATTATGGCAATTAACTGATGAACCTTTAGTGAATGAATACTTTGAGACCCTCGAAGAACTGGAGGAAGTGTTAGCACAACGATGCTGTTTCCTACAAGAAGACCCACAAATGCGCGAACAAATTCGCAATTTAACTAACTTTCATTGGCTAAAACTCGACGAATTGTTTCCTGCCTGTGAGCATAGGATTTGATATGACATCATCTTGCGCCGAAAATAATGCGTAATTTCTCTGAATACCTTGTTTTGTGTTTTGTAGCACTTCTCAGGAAACGCTACAAGGAAGATTAGAAATTTGGATAGACGAATTTCTCGAAGAAATTTACGCCGTTCGAGAAAAACACGCCAAGGTGTTTCGACTATAATCAGCCTATGTGCAACACAAACATTTTGCTGCCATCTTTTACAAGTCATAATTAAATAAATTAATATTGAAAAGTTTATCAATATTAATTAAGTTTTTAATACTACAATTAATTTCAATATTAATGTTACTATCAATGTCAATTTTTGCAGGAGAAGAGGCAATATTTTTAATACATTCTCGAACAATATTAGTGGGAACATTTTTAATATAGCTAGCAAAAGTTTTTGCCATTTGTGAACCACCATTTAGAAAACTTAAGAGATTATCCCGAAATGCCGGAGTGTACTCAGGAAGTCGATCGCTTGCCTCTTCAATTTTTTTGATTACATCTAATGGGCGAATGGGAGCAGTAGCAGATATCAAAACTAGCTGACTTTCATAAGCGTAAATAATATCATACCCAGTGTCAACTTTGTAGCCCTTTTCGCCATCAACTTGGACAACTCGGCCACAGCGCTGAAATTTGTTGACAAATGCAACCATGTTTCCAGACTGATACCTTGCCATACCAAAGATCCTCCAGCACGATCCTAACCTATAGTCATAAGTGTACCCTAGTCAAGGCAACAAAGTCAATACTGAGGGTAAAATATAGCAAGGGAAAATCAGTTATACTGCTAAAAGCCTTTCTACACAAAGGTTTCAGGGTGTCGCATCTCCACCCAACGCGATCGGTTTTGATTGTTGGGTTGAAGTTATGAAACCCAAGCAGCAGCGTAAACCATTTCCAGGGTCGATATCGTAGCGTCTGTTACACTTCGGGAGCGAGATGTTCCCATTACCAAACCAAAAACGGTCGATCGCGATCGAACTTGATATGATACCATTTTTCAGGAGGTCTCACTTTTTTGCATAAACCAAACTGTTTACATTGAAACCAGCATTATTGGGTATCTAACAGCTAGACCTAGCAATAACCTGATGCTTATGGCTAAATTAGCCTCTACGCAGCAATGGTGGGAAACGCGCCGCGATCGCTTTACTCTCTATATTTCTCAAGTGGTTTTGGATGAGGTTGCACGAGGAGATACAGAAATAGCAACCAAACGACTCAATATACTTCGCGATTTCCCATTGCTTGAAATAACTGATGCTGTCAAAAGTTTAGCAGGGGACTTTCTCGCTAGAAGCAATCTCCCACCTAAAGCTGCTGATGATGCACTTCATATTGCGGCAGCTACAGTTTATAATTTGGATTATCTGCTAACATGGAACTGTAAGCATATCGCCAACGCTCAAATCCAGAAGAAGCTAGCTCAGGTTAGTTTTGATGCTGGCTATGAGTTACCCACAATCTGTACGCCATACGAATTAATGGAGGATTAACAATGTGGACAGATGAAGTTCTCGAAGAAATTTACGCCATTCGAGAAGAACACGCCAAGGCGTTTAACTACGATCTGCAAGCCATTTGCGACGATCTACGACGGAAAGAAGCAGCGAGTGACAGGACGATCGTCTCTCAACCCCTCAAAAAACCCAAACAGCAGCGTAAACCATTTCCAGGGTCGATGTCGTAGCGTTTGTTACAGTTCGGGAGTAAGACGCTCCCATTACCAAACCCAAAACGGACGATCGCGATCGATAGTATCAAAACTTTTACGTCGGTGGGTGGCGATCGAACCATTCTTCTTCCGATCGAATAGCTAACATGACTTCGCGGTTCAACTGTAAAGCTGAAATTGTTGCTCGTCCTACTGATGTTAATCCAACAACGCGCACGCCGTCCCAGTCAAAATGCTCGTGCCAATTTTGTTGGCGAGGATTGAAAATCGCGACTCGTTTGCCAGTATCGGGTTCTCGAATGTATTGTCGCGCTCCTTTACGGAGAGAACACGAAACACAAGCAAGAGCTAGATTATCGCGAATCGTCTCACCTTTAGCAGCAACAGGGATAATATGGTCAATATGGAAGGTAGCGACCTGACCGGCTTGAGAAAGTCCGCAATATTCACAACGATCGCCTGCTCTTTGAATGACAAGACGGCGTAAAGAAGCTGGAATCATTAGGTTTGCTCGGCGACTCGTCGCGATCGCAGTTGTAGCAGGGACAAAAATTCTGCCAGTTCGACAAGTCCTTCCGCTTCTTGACGATCGCTTTCAGAAAGAGTGTAGCCTTCATCTTGGCGATCGAGGAGAAATTGCAAGCGCTGTTGTACGGCGTTGGGAAGTTGAAAGCGGGCGAGTTCGAGGGGAATTTCGATGGTATCGGGCATGAGAACAAGGCGATCGCGTAGTCTTGTCCCATTCTACTGCAAAAAGCAGCGAGTGACAAACGCGATCGTCTCTCAACCCCTCAAACCCAAATAGCAGCGTTACCCATTTCCAGGGTCGATCGTCCGAAATGACAGGAAGTTTAGTTATACCAGCACGATCTCAACGCGATCGCTCGGTATTCGGTTCGCCTCGTTCTTGTAAAACCTCAATGTAAACCGCAATTGCTTCTTCAATGTTCGCGATCGCCTCTTCGCGAGTTTTTCCCTGACTGATACACCCCGGTAAACTGGGAACTTCGACGACAAAGTAGCCATCCTCACCGGGAGACAGCAGCACTTGACGTTTAGATTGGGTATGGGTTTCTGTCGGCATCATCTCTCTCTATTTTCGCTCCTGCATTCAATTCTATCCGATCGGCGACAAAACGGCTCGTTTTTTTGCCCTTTGGCAGCGAGACGTTCCCATTACCAAACCCAAAACGGTCGATCGCGATCGAATTTACAAAGCCTGTATGGTGACTAAACCACCCGCGATCGCGTCAATTTGTAACCGATATCCGCGTAGCATTCTCATCCCCAGTAGCGGTTCTGTTTCCGCAACGTTGATTTCAATGTCTCGATAACGACTACAGCGACGATCGCTTCATCATTGGCATTAACGTATCCTTGCATCATACACGATCTTTCAAACTCCGAGCGCCAAACCGATGAACCGCACGATACCCGATCCGAACCACCCAGGTTTGAGCGTCAGGAACGCGATCGCGAAGTTGGCGAGTGGCACTCATCGTATCGTCAGCCAGTTCAAACGCACCCGTTTCAATATCGATGGCGACAATCTTACCATCATTTCCGACCTCGACTAAAGGACGAATTTGGGTTTCGTAGATTTCGTCGCCGCGTCGGGCAAATTCTTCTTTGCTGTATCGAGGTTTGCGAACAGCCATGGTTTTGACCTCTCGATCGTTCGAGTTCGATCGGATCGCGATCGCGAACCCCAGAAATTAGGAGTTTTCCAGTCGATCGAGAGACTTTTGCACTCGTTGTCGTCGTTGCTGGCACAACTCTATCTCGAAACGAGCCTCCACCTCAGCCAGTCGCAAATTGCATTCTGCCATTTCCAGGCGGGTACGACGCAAGTTTTTTAATAAGCGATCGTAGGTTTGGGGATCCCGAATGCGGGGTTGTTTTGTTTGAGTCATCATACGTCCCATTCGAGCTTGAGTTCTTGAATGCTGCGTTCCCAGGCGGGAAGGCGAGCTTGACTGTACGCAATGGAGTCATCTAACAATTGTAGCATATCGGCAGTGGAAACAGGCTGCGATCGCGCTATCTGAAGTTGCAAGGTTGACAGTCGGGAGTACGCGGAGGCGGCTTCCTCGCTTACATTCGTCGTAAGTATTCAGGTGGTACAGAGAAACCCGGTTTCTGAAGGGAAGAATTTCTAACCCGACAATGTTGCCATCGCTGTCATAATTCTTCATCGCTTTCTAGAATTGTTGTTTCCCTGAACAAGATGCGAAGTACATCAACTTCGCAATCGTACATAACTTTCATACTATGTCCTCCAATGCTTATGGTTCTCCTTCTAAGTGTGGCATATCCCAAACCTCAAATGCTAATTCAGTTAGCATTTCTTGACGTTGTTCTATAGATAATGATGTCCATTCTTTAAATGTAATCAATCGAGAGGCAGCGCGATCGATGCTGGTATTTTTGCCAACTTTTTTATTCCTTGCTATCGATTCAGTTAGCAAGAAATTAGATTCAAGATAGTAATCAAGTTTGTCTTTAAATATTTTATTCTTCGCTGACTTATTATGTGATTTTTCTAGCAGGGTTAGATTTCCTAGCCGATTGATATAAAGTTCTATTTCTTCGGGCTTATCAAAAGATGACTTTACGGCTTGAGAAATCTTTTGAGGTAAGATATGCTCTACATCACTACTGTTGATAAAGATTTCAATATTTGCATTAGCCGTGTTAACGCCATAGGCTAACTGCTCAATATACTGAGTTAGTTTTGCGAGAATATAGTTGCGTTTTTGCTTTTGCTTGTTAGGAGGAAATTCTAGCTCAACAAATGTTTTTTGGAAAAGGCTGGATAGTTTTTTCTTTTCCAACAGAATATTATTCTGGATAAATCGATCCAGATGACTTCGAGTTTTAATTTTCCGAACCTCTGTACACCATTGAGTAATTGTACGATTGAACGGATTTTGCGTATGTTTATTGAGCAAAAAGTAAACAAAAGATATATTTTCCATTTGGCGGCAAAGTTCTAAAAAATCATCTTTTTTTAAATCTTGTCCTGCCATTATTACAATAAATGGCAGTGTTGCGGTACGACTAAGGGTGCGAATATTCGACAGATAATAATTATCTGTGCCATCGCTATTCTTGCCTTGCATAAACTGAATATAGTTGACTGCTGCTCCTTTTATTTTTTGTACGAAATCAACGGGGCGCTCAGTGTAAAATTTTTTATTCTCTTTTTCTAAGAGCCAGTTGTATACTTGCTTCTCGCTAATATGAGAATCGGCATAGTTCGCCAAAATAAAGTATTGAATAAACTTCAATGGATTTTGTTTGTGTTTATAAATTAGATCCATCGTTTCTTTCCAGGTATCTTTTAATAAATCAAAATCATCGGGAGAGGCTTCCATAAACATCAGATTTTTGAGGAGATCGACTTGATTGAGATGTACACCTCGGTTATTAATGGTTGCAAATAATTTTAACGCATCAGCACGACTTGAAGTGCTGACCCGTACTAGAATTACGCTTTTATCAAAGTAAGCATATAGCTTCCTGATTTGAGAAATGGCCTCATTGTCGCCTCCAATATCTTCCAGCTTATCTTTAATCGTTTGATAAGCACTTTTAATTTTCTGGGCCGAGGATGTTTTCGGAATCTTCGATAAATTCCCTCCTTTTGCAATCTTCTCCAAAACACCACAACTATCTTTGTATTGGAGAGAAACTCGGTATCGAAAGACATTATTTCCTTCTTCGTCAATATCCGTTGAAGAAATTTTATCTTTTAATTTTTCTATTGATTCGGCAGAACCAATTTCATGCAAACGATCTCGAATAGCACACAAAAATAAGTATGCAGTTGTAATCCTTTGTTGTCCATCGATAACTTCATATAAGCCTCCTTCCATCTCACAAACAATAATACTTCCCATGAAGTATTCCAGTTTAGTATTACCTGTACTAAACTCATTATAGATATCTTCAAAAAAGTCAGTCACGCGATCTTGCTCCCAAACATATTCTCGCTGGTAGTTTGGAATTGCATAAAAATCATCAAACACTTTTCCCATGTTTAAGTCTTGAGACTCCAAATTAGCCATTGATACTTTTCCCTCCTTTGTTGAGTTGATAATCGAAAAGGTAGTTATTGTTTCAGGTAGTTGTAGGGTGGGCAATGCCCACCCTACATTGAGTTTACTAGATTGAGTTTACACGCTAACCGTCGATCGCTCTTGGCTGAAGAAAGCCTGACGAATGGTTTCCGCCATTTGCGGGGGAGTTAACCCCAGATCCGCCTTCGACTCGTCCGGTTTGGCATGATCCACCAGTTTATCGGGAACCCCCAGACGCTTGACAGGAACGACGACATCGTTATCCATAAACGCCTCGATCGCCGCCGAACCAAAACCACCCATAATGCAGCCTTCTTCTAAGGTGACAACCTTGCCAATTTGCTGCGCTAACGGTAGAATCATCTCCGTATCTAAAGGCTTGGTAAACCGGGCATTGACGACGGTTGCTTCGATGCCGTGTTCGCTGAGAATTTCGGCCACTTGCATGGCAGGATAGACCATCGTTCCGTATCCTAGCAATAGCAAATCGTCGCCATTGCGAAGCAGTTCGGCTTTGCCAATTTCGATGGGTTCCCAACCTTCATCGGCTAGTGCAACACCGTAGCCGCTTCCGCGAGGATAGCGCATGGCAATGGGGCCGTTATGGTTAACCCCAGTGACGAGCATTTGCTGCATTTCGGCTTCGTCTTTCGGGGCCATCACCACCATGTTAGGAATGCAGCGCAGATAGGCAATGTCGTACAGTCCTTGGTGGGTTGGCCCGTCTGCACCTACGATTCCGGCGCGATCGAGGCAGAAGAAAACGGGCAAGTTTTGGATACAAACATCGTGGATAATTTGGTCGTATCCCCGTTGCAAAAAGGTGGAGTAAATTGCTACCACCGGGCGCATTTCTTCGCAAGCCAGACCCGCCGCTAGCGTCACTGCGTGCTGTTCGGCAATGCCGACATCAATATACTGTTCGGGTAACTTGTCGTGGAGTTTGTTGAGTCCGGTTCCGGTCGCCATGGCGGCGGTAATGCCAATGACGCGGGCATCCTCTTCGGCAATTTTAATCAGCGTTTCGGCGAAGACCTTAGAATAACTCGGCGGCGTGGGTTTTTTAGAGGGATAGGCTTTACCCGTCGCCAGATCGAAGGGTTTTTGGGCGTGATAGCCAACCCGATCTTTTTCGGCAATTTCGTATCCTTTGCCTTTGGTGGTAGCCACGTGCACCAATACCGGGCCGGTGATTTCGTGGGCCTGGTTAAAGGTGGAAATCAAGTCTTCTAAATTATGACCGTCTACGGGGCCCATATAAGTAAAGCCCAACTCTTCAAACACTGCCCCAACTTTGGGCACGGCTAGGCGTTTCATCCCTTCTTTTAACCGTTTCATTTCCGGATCGAATCCATGTCCGAAAATGTTGGCAAATTGTTCTTCTAAACTGCCTTTGAGAAACTGCACCGGATCGCTGAGGCGCATTTTGTTTAAGTAACCCGAAATGGCCCCGACATTGTGGGAGATGGACATTTCGTTATCGTTGAGAACCACTAACAAGTTAGTATTCGGTAAATGTCCGGCGTGGTTAATCGCTTCGAGGGCCATTCCTCCGGTGAGGGCACCATCGCCAATGACGGCGACGCATTTAAAGTTTTCGCCTTTGGCATCTCGGGCTAAGGCCATCCCCAAAGCAGACGAAATACTGGTCGAAGCGTGTCCGGCCCCGAAGTGGTCGAATTTGTTTTCGCAGCGTTTTAAGTAGCCCGCAACGCCATCTTTTTGACGTAGGGTGTGGAAGCGATCGTAACGTCCGGTAATCAGTTTGTGGGGGTAGGCTTGGTGGCCGACATCCCAGGTGACTTTATCGCGATCGAGGTCTAGAGTTTGATAAAGTCCGAGGGTCAGTTCGACGACTCCTAAGCCGGGGCCGAGGTGGCCGCCGCTTGTGGCGATCGTCTGTAGGTGTTTCTCGCGAATTTGGCGGGCGATATCTTGCAGTTCTTTGATGGAGAGTCCGTGTAGCTGGTTGGGATGCGTGATTTCGCTGAGGTGCATTGCTAGTACCGTGTCGTGTGCGATGCGTGCCGATCGATGGATCTGGCTTAACTTTAGATTAAAGCAATTGGCCCCCTCTAGGGGAGAAAAGATGAGAAAATGGAGAACGAAGTCAACGACAAGGAGGAGGCGATGGTACTATGGCAGGTTGATTTTTACCGCCGTCCCCTACAAAGCGATCGCGGCGAACCGTTATGGGAACTGGTTATCCGCGAGCCAGTGAGTAATTTTACTCATGTCGATCGCGTTCCGCAGTCGGAGGCGATCGCGTCTTGGCTGGTCGATCGCTTGCAAAAGGCGGCCCCAACTTTACCCGATCGCTTGCAAGTGTTTCGTCCCCAGTGTTTGAGTTTGCTAGAAACGGCGGGCAAGCAGTTAGGAATTCCTGTAGAAGCGACGCGACGGACGCTATCGTTAAAGAAAGTGCTGCGCGATCGCGCGATTGCTTACCTAGAAATGCCTGAATTCTCTGGGGAAACTTACGATCCGGTGGCGTTGGAGAAGCCGCCGCCGTTGCCATTACCGGAAGAAGTCCGGGGCGATCGCTGGCAGTTTGCGAGCGTTAGTGCGGGCGATTTACTATTATTGACCGAGCGACCCATTCCTGTCAAGTTCGCGCCCGAGTTTTTATTTCCCGTCCGTTTGGGGTTGGCTTCGACTCAGGTCATTTCCGGGGTGGTGATTTATGGCGGACGGCGATCGATGCAATTGGCACGCTGGCTAGAAGCGGCGCAACCGGTCTCCTTAAATTATATCCCGGCACAAACCGATGGGTTAGTTTTAGGAATCGGTTTGGTCGATCGAATTATTATGGCCACCTTTGACGATCCCGAAGTGAAAGCGGCGGCCAGAACCTACCAAAAACAACAGCAACAAGCGAAAGGATTGCACTTTTTACTGGTGCAACCGGACGATTCGGGGATGACGTACAGTGGTTTTTGGTTGCTGCAACCCGCTTAATTAGGGATTAGGTATTAGGTATTAGGTTTTAGGGATTAGGTACGAGGTATGAGGTATGAGGTATGAGGTGCGAGGTTTTATTCTCCCCCTCCCCTTGTCTCCCCCTCCCCTTGTCTCCCCAAACCCCTAATTCCCCAATTCCCCATCTCCCAACGATCTCGCCTACGTTTCCTCTCCCTTGTAGACGTGAAATGAATTCAAAATGCCGAGGGTTTCAAAATGGTAAGAGGGAATGGGTAGCAAGGGGGGAGACTCGAAATCGGTTTCGTAGATGCTGAAGAGGATAAAATTTTGTCGATCGCTGCGGTTGGCGATCGTCCCTTGAATTTGCGATCGCAGCGATCCGATTAAATCTTCGCACTGCTGCTGAGGCACTCTTTCTTTCGTGCAAGCATTTTCTTTCATGTAATCGATCAATCTATCGGCTGCATACTCGGAGTAAGCCTCTTCGTTGGGGTTAGTGAGTGCCATCACCGCCCCCAAACCGACGACAGCAATGCCACTGGCAGATGCAATCAGTTTCCACACGATCGTTCTCTCCTAGAGATCTGTAGAGATTATAGCACACCGTTTCTGGAAGTGGTGCTATCCTAAAAGAAGGTGCAAGGTGCGAGCAATGATTAAATTCGATCTGTCCTCAATTGGCAAATGGTTGTTTCTGGGTGGCTGCGCGATCGCCACTGGCTGTACGGCGGTGGAGGTTTCTCGCCTTACTCCCAAACCCACCCCGTCGCCAATGGCATCAATGGATGCTTCCCCGTCCGATCCCTTTGAAACGGCTTTGCAAGTGGGCTACAATGCTGCCGTTCGCGTCCAAACTGCCCGATCGATCGCGGACTGGCAAGCGGTTTGTCAAGGCTGGAGACAAGCCATTTCTTTACTCGAATCCATCCCGCCTTCTCATCCGAAACAGGCGATCGTCGCTGAGAAAATTAGAGAATACCAGCGCAATCTAAATTATGCCCTCGATCGCTTGCAAGCCGATCGGTCGATCGCCGCAGAAACAACCACGCCTCAATTTTTAGTTGTCGCTGGAGGCGGTTCGCCAGCTAATAACGAAGTTGCCATAGAAAACAACGTTCTTTACTTCCAAAGAATTCTATCGGTTTTCGGCTACGATGGCAATGCAGCGACGATCTTTTTTGCCAACGGTAACGACAGCAGAAATACGGTTCGCTATATCGACGAATACGGACGGGAACGGTTTAAGCCTCCCGAAATTCCTGACGTTCGCGCGGCGGCAACCTGGGAAAATGTCGCCAACTGGCTGGGAGAATTGGCGCGACAAAACAGCGATCGTCCCTTGTTTTTTTACTTTACCGGCCATGGTATTCGCAACGAGAAAGACTTTAATAATAACTCAATGATGCTGTGGGGAGAGCGTTTGGTAAGCGTTCGCGAGTTTGCCTCCCAACTCGATCGCTTGCCCGTTAACAAACCTGTTGTCGCGGTGATGGCACAATGTTTTGCCGGATCGTTTGCCAATTTGATTTATGAAAGTGGCAACCCAAATCGCCCTTTGGCAGCGCAAACGCGATGCGGTTTTTTTGCCACCGTGCGCGAAAATCCTGCTGTCGGTTGTACGCCTGCAATTGACGAGTCCACCTACGAAGATTATAGTACCAGCTTTTTTGCGGGATTGAGCGGTTGGAGTCGCACTGGAGAACCCGTTACCTCGGCCGATTATAATCGCGATGGTAGCGTTTCTTATGCCGAAGCACACGCCTTTGCCAAAGTAGACGAACGCACCACCGATCTGCCTGTTTCCACCTCTGAAATCTGGCTGCAAAACCAACTCGATCCGGGGCAAAAAGAAGCAATTTTGAATCGTTCGATGGCAGAAGTGGCGCGATCGGCGAACCCCCAACAGCGCTACGTTGTGGAGTCTTTGGCACGAGAGTTAGGCTTTAATTTGCAGCGTTCCTATCGCCAAAACCAACAGGCGATCGCCCTTCGGAACAATATTCGGATTGCCTTTAGCAAACGCTTAGAAATGGAGTTAATTAATATTGGCGCGGTTCGAGAGTTGCGATCGTCGGGAAATACTGATAAAATAGAGACGCTCGATCGCCTTTCTACTTGCGAAGCCGGGACGATCGCCAACCCTCAGTTCTAAAGCAAGGCTGTTTCATTCTAACAAAACTCAGAGCGACGATCGACGTAAAACTCACTCGCTGCCCTGAGTTTAAAACGAAAAAACGGAGCGATCGCCTGGAAGGGGGATCGGCCAGCCATTTTCGGTGCAAGCATTCAGGTGACACCAATATCAAAAAGTCTAGATAACCGCAGCTACCTAGACCTCATGCTAAACTGACCGATAATTAGTCAATTTTTTCTTTCATTTTGTCTTTCACGTCTTCTTTGGCGTGTTCGGCTTGGGCTTCGACTTGCTTGGATTTCCCTTCCGCTTTGGTTTGGGGATCGCCGCTCACGTCGCCAGCCGCTTCTTGCATTTTGCCTTCTACGTTCTTGGCAGTAGCTTCCATTCTGTCGGTGGCACTCATAGATTTTCCTCTAGGTTTTCGATCGACTCTTTTAGCTTAAAAAGTTTCGATCGCACTTGCCCTCTATCCGAGGGGGGAATTAGGGAATTAGGGGATTGGGGGTTTG
>CAKZKB010000380.1 GCA_937121005.1 uncultured cyanobacterium
CCGCCGTCCCCCCACCCGCCGGCCGCCCCCTAGCAGTCGCACTCGCCCCGCGCGCCCCGGTTACGATGCTTGGGAAGGAGAGGATCCCGACGTTACTCCCCGGCCCCCTCGTCCGGCCAACGGTCGCCCCACCCGGACTCCTCGCCGCCGACCCCCGACGACACCGCGATCGCGGCCCGATATCGAGCCCCCCGTCACCGACGCAGACTTTACCGAAGACACTCCCCCCCGTCGCCCGCCGCGCCGCCGCCCCAACGACGCACCGCCGCGCCGCGAACCCACCACGACAACGGACTACGAAGAATTTGAGGATACGACACCCGAACCGCCGATCGCGCCCTCGGTAGAAGACGAAAACGCCCCGTCTCCCGAACCCAACTGGGACGAAGAAGTCGATATGGATGAACCCGAACCCACCAACTGGGACGAGGAAGACGACGAAGAAGGGTCGAACTGGGACGACGAGGAGGAGTTCGATCGCCCGCAACGGAGTGACTATTGATGCGACGTTGGTTCGGTGGGGGTTTGCTGTGGTTGGCGATCGCGCTTGGTGGTTGCAACACGGCTTCGGTTCCCGTCGTTCCCGCCGCGTTAAATAGTACCTATACTGACGAACAGCCTGCATTGAGTGGCGACGGCCGGTTTGTGGCCTTTGTCTCCAACCGGGGCGGGACGCGGCAGATTATGATGTACGATCTGCGCGATCGCCGTTTTGTGGAGTTGCCGTTATTGAACCGTCGAGACGCGATCGCCGAAAGTCCCAGTCTCAGCTACACCGGGCGCTATTTGGTGTATTTAGCCAGCGATCGCGGCCGTCCAGAAATTGAACTCTACGATCGCGCCACTCGTCAAGTGCAAGTGCTCACCTCCGGGTATCGCGGTTGGGTTCGTAACCCCAGTATCAGTCCTGACGGTCGTTATATTGTATTTGAAACCGGACGGCGAGGACAGTGGGATATTGAAGCCATCGATCGCGGCCCCAATATCGAACGCGATCGACCCAATGGGAGTTAGTTTGCTATACATCCACCGAAATAACAATCTGTACGAATTTAACTAAAAAAGATTGTCTCAGACCCCAAATCGTGATATTTTCAGAGAGATACATTTTTGTATTCAGCTAGTCTACCAACCGTCTATGACTTCTAAGCGAAATCGAAGGTCTGAGAATCGATGTCGGTACTATGTTCGGCGCGAGGCAAAGCGTCGTGGTTGGGATTTACCCCACCTTAGTCGTGGTGGAGATGTTTTGGAAGAACAGGAAATAGAGGCTTATTTCCCAGATATTGGTCTTCAAGGCGATCGTCCCGATTTTTTATTTTGTCTATTTGGCGATCCCAGTATTATTGTTGAGGCAAAAAATGAACCTGGAAAATTAGAACAAGCACGAAAGCAAGCCGAAAGCTATGCAGACAAAATTAATGCTCTAGGTAACTATAGCATTAAAGTAGCGGTTGGTGCGGCGGGTGAAGAGGATCGGGGTTTTGAGATCGGCGTTTCTTTCTTAGCTCGTCAAGGATGGATCCCCTTAACCTCCCATGGATTTGCTCTAACTACTTTTCCATCTAAAACAGAAGTTGAGATTGCTCTAAAAGCGAATGATGCTTCAACGAAGGTAAGTGTACCTTCACAGGCAGAGTTTGTGGATGCAGCTATTGAAACCAGTCGTATTTTACGCACAGCAAAAATTGAAGCTCCACTGCGTCCTAAAGTCATTGGTGCTTTAGTTCTTGCTATGTACCAAGGAGCAGTTGATACGAGTCCCGGCAAGGCTTTAAGTTCAGTTAACTTTTTAGTAGAAACTGCAATTAATAATGCACTAAATATGACGCAAGAAAACCGAGTAAAATTAAAAGATGTTTTGCATTTATCGAGTGCTGATTTTAATCGCCTTGCTTTATTTGTTGGGAGAATTGTAAACATATTAAAACGTCTTAATGTTCGTTCGGTCATTCACACGGATACTGACTTTTTGGGAATGTTTTATGAGGCTTTTTTGCGCTACGGTTACGATAATAAAGCGCTTGGAATTGTCTTTACACCAAGACATATTACACGGATGTGTGTAGAATTGATTGGAGTAAGCGCCCGAGATCGAGTTATCGATATTGCGGCAGAAACAGGTGGTTTTCTTGTTGCTGCCTTTGATTCAATGATACAACAGGCTCGTAGTCCGGCTGAGACTGAAAAGATTAAGGAATCCATCATTGGATTTGACACAAATCCAACGGTTTGGGGCCTATCAATGCTCAATATGTTCTTTCGAGGAGATGGGAAAAGCCACATCTATAATAAAAGCTGCTTTGATGAAGATGGCTTCTCTCTTGTCTACCGGCAATGTACTAAAGCACTCCTCAACCCTCCTTTTTCTCAAGACGAAGAACCGGAGTATCTATTCATCGATCGAGCTATGGATGCCTTAGAACCAGGAGGTTTATTAGCGGTCGTTGTATATGCTAGCATTCTAGCTGATACGACTCACAACACATGGAGACAACGCTTTGCACTCAAGCATAAACTACTGGCTACCATTAGTCTCCCTGAAGACTTATTTTATCCAACTGCTGCCCCAACTTCAATTGTAGTTGCTGAAGCTCACGTTCCACTTTCTCCTGTTGACAGAGTGTTTATGGCTCGAATTTGGAACGATGGATACGAGAAGTTAAAAGGTAAGCGAGTTGAACGGGCTGGCAGCCAAATTGGTGAAGTTGTCAGCCAATTTCACACCTTCATAGAAGGGAAACCTGTATATTCCGAATTAGTAACTGTTATACAAGGGAGCGATCTTTTGTCATGAATAATATCGAGTGGAGTCCTCAACAGTGGCTACCGCAACCAAAGCTATCAGAAGATGAGTTTAAAGACTTGCGTCGTGAAGCTATGCGCGGTATTTTTGAGGCTGTAACATTAATGCCAGATCTTGCCGATGTGGTACTAACAAATTTTGGAGTTGCTAACAAAGATACTAATAGCCAGGAATTACCTTATGGAACTCAAGGAAAATTGTCTGAATATTTTGATGTTGTCAATGGACGTTCAATTGGAGAAAAAAATTACATTGAAGGCACGATCCCATATATTAGTAGTGGTGGCTCTACGAACAGTATAGTTAGTCTGATCGATCCTGTCCCAGAAGAAATATTTGACCAAGGAGGTATTACAATTACTGCTTTTGGTAAAGCAGCTTTGCAGCCATGGGAATTTATGGCACGGGGAAATGGTGGCAGTTCAGTTCGAGTTTTGTTGCCTAAATATAAAATGAGTCTTAACGAATTACTATGGTTTGTAGCAGAGATCAATAGGCAGCAATGGAGATTCTTCTATGCGAGAATGGCTATCAAAGGACGAGTTTCCAGTTTAGAAGTTAGCGCTCCTACTAGAGTTTTAATCGACTGTGGAAAAACTTTGTCCGAACGGATTAGGATTTTTCGCGAACAGCTTGAAGATTTAGTATATATTGAAACTAAATCTTGATTTCCAAAAAACCTGATATCACAGAGGAACTGGAAGATGTTTTGCAATCGCGACAAAACAGTTCAAACTAGCTTTATTGTCCCAAAAATGTTATTCTTAAAGAATAGCCATTACCAATCCATCAGGAGCGGGCACTTTTTCCGGGGACGAT
Source organism: uncultured cyanobacterium (assembly GCA_937121005.1). Lineage (GTDB taxonomy): Bacteria > Cyanobacteriota > Cyanobacteriia > Cyanobacteriales > Geitlerinemataceae > CAKZKB01. The sequence goes on from CAKZKB010000380.1 coordinate 3,626, forward strand.
CGCGATTTAACCCTCTCCCAACTCCTAAAATAAAAATCGTTCGATCGCTCCCGTCGTGTACTAAAGTAAAAGAGATCCATATAGCAGTCATTGGGAGGAGTGTATGAGTTCGCAAGCAGATCCGGCCAAAGTGATGAAGCAGCAAGTCGGGAAAGCAGCGGCCGATCGCGTTCAGTCGGGGACGATCGTCGGTTTGGGAACGGGTTCGACCACCGCCTTCGCCATCCAGTTTATCGGCGAACGGTTGCAATCTGGGCAACTTAAAGAGATTAAAGGTATTCCGACCTCGTTTCAAGCCTCGGTACTGGCCAAACAGTATGGCATCCCTCTGACCACTTTAGACGAAGTAGATGGCATCGACGTAGCCATTGATGGGGCCGACGAAGTGGATCCCAACAAAAACCTGATCAAAGGCGGTGGGGCCGCCCACACTCGGGAAAAAATTGTCGATGCCCTCGCCAAACAGTTTATCGTGGTTGTAGACGAGTCGAAATTGGTCGATCGCCTCGGCGAAAGTTTTCTGCTTCCCGTCGAAGTCTTACCCATGGCCATGACTCCCGTCATGCGGGCCATCGAAACATTGGGGGGCAAACCGGAACTGCGAATGGGGGTCAAAAAAGCGGGGCCTGTTGTCACCGATGAAGGTAATTTAGTGATTGATGTCAAATTCGATGGCATCGATAATCCTGAAGAATTGGAAAAAACCCTCAACAACATTCCCGGCGTATTAGAAAACGGTCTGTTTGTTGGCGTTGCGGATGTGGTTTTGATTGGAGAAATCAAAGATGGCAATCCCGGCGTAAGGGAAATGTAAGCGCGATCGCGTTCGGGGCGATATGGCCTTCGCCCCTCGGGTCAGATCTTCACCGCACCGGAAACCGCGATCGCCCGTTCCAGCCGATCCCCCTTCTAACGGATAAAGCGGTTGACTTGTAAGAACACATATTTGCTAAAATAGAGATGGGAACTGGGGACGGATAAAATTGTACGGACTCAGACAGTAGAAACTCATGTTTTATGCTGTTTCACATTCCTATAGAAAGAGTACGCGATAGGTCGCAAAGCGAATCGGGGATCGGATAAAATCCGCGATCGCGGTACAGAAAAAAACGGCAAGTGTAGAAAATACTACCAAACCGCTTCCGATTTCTCCCTCAAAATTATATCGGAAAGATCGGTGGTAAGATCGATATATCCCCCCAGACTGATGACTTTATGCGTCTCTATTCCCTATACTTGATAAACACAACAGAGAAGAACCCAACGAAAAGCGAACGATCGACAAGGAAAAACCTAAGTATGGATACTCAATACTCCGAACTTTCCAACTTACCAACAACCTACGCCAAACAATGGTGGCGCAATGCGACGATTAACCGCCGCGCCTGGACGTGGGAAGATAAAAACGACTTGCAGCATAGCGGCGAATGGTGGCAACACGCCGTCATTTACCAGATTTTCCCCTGGAGTTTCAACGATAGCGACGGCGACGGTAGCGGCGACTTGCAAGGCATTATTTCTAAAATAGATTATATTGCCTCGTTAGGAGTCGATGCCATCTGGCTGTCACCGATTTTCGAGTCGCCCATGGACGATATGGGTTACGATGTCACCAATATGCTCGACATCGATCCGATGTTTGGCGACTTGCGCGACTTCGATCGCCTGATTGAAATCTCCCACAGTTTCGGACTCAAAGTCCTCATGGATCAAGTCTGGAACCACACCTCCGACAAGCATCCCTGGTTTGTCGAAAGCCGCAAAAACCGCACCAACGATAAAGCCGACTGGTTCGTGTGGGCTGACGCGAAAGAAGACGGTTCGCCTCCCAATAACTGGCTGTCGGCATTTATGGGTAAAAGCGCTTGGCAGTGGGACGAACACCGCCAACAATATTACTTTTATAACTTCTTGCCCAGCCAACCGGAGCTCAACTGGCGCAACCCAGAAGTAGTAGAAGCCATTCTCGCGCGGGCTCGCTTTTGGCTCGATCGCGGTGTGGATGGTTTCCGCATGGACGCGGTAAACTTCCTGACCCACGACGAACAATTGCGCGATAACCCGCCCCGACCGGAAGATGCACCGCTACCCGATGGTGTCGATGCCGATAATCCCATGGTCTCGCAGATGTTTAAGTATAGCTTCTGCCGCCCAGAAAATCTAGACGTACTCAAACCGATCCGAGAGACGATCGACGAGTACCCCGGTGCGACCACCCTAGGCGAGGTGACGCTGTGCGAAGACTCCATCGAACTCTCGAGCCAGTACGTGGAAGGCAACGATCGCCTGCACTTGGCCTATAATAGCGCTTTACTCATGGAAGAACCCATGAGCGCCAAAATGATGAAAGAGGTGATGCGGCGCGTCCAGAAACACTTTCCCGAAGGCGGACAGTGTTGGATGGTGGGCAACCACGACTACGGCCGACTGCGATCGCGCTGGACGGGGGTTGATGCCGAAGGACAACCCTATCCAGACAAATTCTATCACGCGATCGCGGCTCTGTTGATCTCCCTACCGGGTGGGTTATGTTTGTATCAAGGAGACGAACTCGGTTTACCTGAAGCGCTGATCCCCAAAGACATTCCCGAAGACAAAATCCGCGATCCGTTTGGAAAAGCATTGTACCCCCTCGTGCCGGGACGCGACGGTTCGCGCACGCCCATGCCTTGGCGCGACGACGAACCCAACGCCGGATTTACTGACGCGGAAGAAGCGTGGTTGCCCGTTCCCAAACAGCACTATTCTTATGCGGTAAACATCCAAAATGCCGACCCCAATTCTTTACTGAATACTTGGCGGCGACTGCTGCACTGGCGCAAGCGACAACCGGCCTTAATTGCGGGAAGTTTCCAAATGGTGGAAACGGAAGAACCCCTATTTGGGTTCGTGCGCGAATATGCCGAACAGCGCTTGTTGTGTTTGTTTAACCTCAGTGGTAAAACGATCGAGTACGATCTCGGCGAACTCGGAAGCTGCGAAAATGTGGTTGGTTTGCACTTTGGCGGACATCGAGACGACGATCGCTTGACGATTCCTCCCTATGCTGCCTACTTTGCTAACATTGCCCTCGCGGACGAAAACTTACCCTTGGCAACTTGGAAGTTTCAGGAGATGACTGACGGTTTCAGTCACAGCAACGGTAATGGCAAGCGTGCCAAGCAACCTGCCGAAGCGTCAGTTTAAATGTTCGTGTAGGGGCGATTCGCGAATCGCCCCTACACTATTTTTGGAAAATGGTATTAGCCCGGTTAATAAGTTAATAATCGACTCCTTGTTTCAAATCCACCCCCTGCATGGCATAATGCTTGTGACAAAAGACCTCCGAATGCAGGCTGGCGAGGTTGAGATAGAGCGGAGAATTGTGGCAGCGTCCGGTAATCACAACCGTGAGATCTTTCGGTTTGCGAAGTAAGGCTTCGACGATCGGTTCTTGGGGTAACAATTCTAAATCGACAGTGGGGTTGAGTTCGTCGAGAATGATGGTTTTGTAGAGTCCCGAGGCCATGGCAGCGCGGGCGATTTCCCAACCCCGTTCGGCTTCGATATAGTCGAGTTCTTGTTGCTGTCCCCGCCAGACGATCGCGTCTCGCCCGCAGCGCAGACGATCGACCAAATCGGGGTAGGTTTGTTGTAAGGCCGCGATCGCCGCATCTTCGGTGTACCCCATACCCCCTTTCAACCACTGCACGATTAACACCCGGTGCGATCGATCTTGACGAATGCCTTTTCCGATGGCTTGCAGGGCTTTTCCCAGGGCGCTAGTGGATTTTCCTTTTCCGGCCCCGGTATAAATTTCTACGCCGCAAATGCCCTGTTCGGCGGCGATGGAGTGATGGTGGGGTTTCATTTCCGAGTGTAAATCGGCGATGTCGAGGAGTTCGGGAGGCGCGCCGCGGCCAGTGGTAATCACTTCGAGGTGTTCGGGCTTGTTTTTGAGAACTTTGACGACTTCTGCGGTGGGGAGTAACCCCAAATCGAGCACGGGATTGAGTTCGTCGAGGACAACGACAGAGTACAATCCAGAGGAGATCGCACCTTTGGCCACATCCCATCCCCGTTGCGCTTCAACGCGATCGAAGTCGGTGACTTCTTCGGGGCCAAAAAACTCCGATCGTCCGGTACGCACTTGGTCGATCAGGTGGGGAAACCCCCGTTGCAAGGCTTCGATGGCTCCATCTTCATCGTAGTCGCGACCGGGGCCTTTGAGAAAGCGCAGCAGCAAGACGCGGCTTTGTTGGGGTTTGTGGATCCCCAAACCGATCGATCGCAGCACGACCCCGAGGGCGGCCTGGGACTTGCCTTTACCTGCCCCGTCGTAAGCGTGAATTTGCCCGATCGCCCGTTCGGGCATGGCTTGGGCCGTGCGAATACCAATACCGTTGCGACTCATTGCTGCTGTCCATCTCACCGTTTTACATCATACGTCCTCGCGGCTGAATTGGCGCAGCGCGATCGCCAACAGTTTTGTCATACTCTATTGATCTGTGGTCTCATCCGTTTCCCCTTCAATAAACGCTTTCAACTTAGTATAAAACTCCGATCGCGCCTCGAGGGTATCCTCCGGTTCGATGGCGGGTTCGTCCGCTTCGGGTTCTGCGTCCTCTGCAACGGGTTCCGTCTCCGGTTCCGTCGTCTCGGTAGCGGCAATTTCGCCGCAGACCAAACGCTCGAAATCGGAGTTAAAATGATACACGGGCTGCGATCGCCGTTGCCAATTGGCCAGAATTTGCTCGATGGAAATGGCTTTGTAGCGACCTTGATACAACGCCTCGATCGTCGCCAAGCGGATCCAACTCGGAGCCGCATTGGGGAGCCATTTGTGTAACAATTGCTCCGGTGCGCGATCGCCGAGATCGAAATTGTAGCGCTTCAGCAGCGCGATCGTATCCGCGAGAGCGGCTTCTCGCTCCAGGTCGCTCATATTTGCAAGGGGAACGATCGGCAATCTAACCTTAAAAATTGCCAGATGCTCCCCGACTATCGTAACCGATTTTAGTGGTGATGGTGGTGATGGTGCTGCGAACCGTCGTCGTGAGTGTGGAACTGTTTGGCTCGTTCGCTAGCAAGGTTAGGGTTAACGTTGTTTCCTTCGTCAGCTAACAACGCTTCAACGCGATCGCCGGCCCATTTGGCCGCCATTTCTAGAAACTCCGGGCGATCGTTGGCACATTCCATCTGCACGTAGGTAATATCGGGACAGCGATCGTGCAAGTGATGTAAAATATGGTGAACGTCGAGCAGGGTCTCGTGGTTTTCGGTGGCAAAACCAATGGGCATAAAAACGATCGCTTTTGCCCCCAGTTGGATTAAATTTTTCGCGGCCAGTTCGGCATCGGGTTGCGTCCATTCAATCAACGGCGTATCGTGGTTGAGCCAACCCACAGAAATGAGGGGATAGCGATGGATAAGCCGTTCGCGCACCGCTTCGTAAAGGGCTTGACTTTCATCGACTCCCGAGGTAAATCCTTTGGCTTTCATGGGGCAGCCGTGATTCATCAACACGATGCCAATTTGAGACGGAAGATACGCATCGGCCAGTTCGGTGGCAATTTTTTCTTCCACCATTTTGGCCATCAAATCGATATATTCAGGGCGATTGTAAAATGAGGGAATGTATTGAATTCCTTCGATCCAGTGCTTTTCGGCATCCGTGAGGCGGGCCAGGGCGTTGTTCACTTGCTCGACAGCAATTCCACTGGTGAAAATTGAATCGACAACGAGCAAGGGATAGATGAGCAGGCGATCGCACCCATCTTGTTTGATTTCTTCTAAGACTTGATGGGGCAAAAAAGGCTTGCAGAAATTGAAGGCTTTGTAGACGCGGACGCGATCGCCAAATTGAGATTGTAAGTGGCGTTCGATTCCGGCTCGCTGGCGCTCGAAAATGGCATTGTGAGGCGAGACAAAATTATGGTGCTGGTGGCCCCACTCGTGGCGATCGAACAGTGCCAAAAGTCGTGCCAACGGCGGGTACATCCAGTCGGGAACGGGGGCGAACTTTGCCGTTAGCAAGTTTAACGCCTGTTCGTTGTAGTTAGCAAAATCTTCGTAATTCTCAACCTCGCCATATCCCATCAACAGGACGGCGATGCGTTTTTCTCGGTCAGTTACAGTGGTTTGGGGTCGTTCGCTGGTGGCAACCACGATCGATTCCTCCCGGTAGCGAGACAGCTTTCCTTTTAGACTAACGCATTTCTTCCCAGTTCGGCATTTCTTTATATTTTTTCTATCGATCTCGATCGAGATAACCCCAACCCCTTGCTGCAAGGGGACACTTTTCGGATAAAATAGAAGCGATCCGGAACCGACGAGACTTCCATGGAGCGCATCGAACTTTACAGTGCCAACGTTTGCCCCTACGCCCACCGCACGCGGTTGGTGCTTTTGGAAAAAGGGATCGATTTCGACTCGATCGCGATCGACCTCAACAACAAACCCGCCGGGTTTGCCGAAGTTTCCCCTTACCTAAAAGTCCCCGCGCTCAAATACAAAAGCGATCGCGTTTGGGAGTCGGCCGTCATCAACGAATATCTCGAAGAAGTCTTCCCCGATCCGCCCTTAATGCCCGCCGATCCGGGAAAACGTGCCTTAGCTCGCATCTGGATCGACTTTGCCAATACGAAATTTACGGTCAGTTTCTACAAACTGCTCCTAGCACAAGATCCTCAAGAACAACAGCATTGGCGAGAAGAATTCTTAAGCCAACTGCGGTTCGCCGAAACTGAAGGAATCGGTAAATTAAGCGCCGACGAGGGGCCTTATTGGTTGGGATCGTCCGTGAGTTTAATCGATTTGACATTCTATCCCTGGTTCGAGCGCTGGCCGGTTTTAACGTACTATCGCAATGTCGAATTTCCCGAAGAATGCGTGCGACTCAAGCAGTGGTGGGTGGCCATGGAAAGCCGTCCGTCCGCCAACGCCATTCGCAACTCCACTGGATTTTACCTGAAAGATTACGAAAAGTACGCTAACGGAACCGCAGACAGCATCAGCGCCCGCGAAATGCGCCAAGTATAGGTATTTTACTGGGCGACGGCTCCATCGCTATCCCAGGCCCGCGCCACAATTTGGCTCAAACTCGTTCGTTCGCGGCGATCGAGGAGTCGATCGTCTGCGAGGATTTCGGCCATCAGTTCGCTAAGCGACTGACCGCGATGGCGGGCCATATAAATGACCTCCGCAATGGCGCTGGCGATCGCCTCGTCTGTTGTGGGTTGCGGTTTGAGGTCGATGGGATCTTGTCGGTTCGTCGGGATGCGATAATTTTTAACGTTCATCGGTCTGCCCTCCGTGAATGCTATGGCCCCAACCGCTCAATTTATGAGAGGTAAGGTTAAGTTTTGTAAACGCATTTTAATTAGTAAAATGAATTCTAACCTACTTGACCGATAGACTGCCTCTATCTTGAGATAAATTCACTAGACTTTACATTTGGTCATGCAAGAACTCCTTTATTTAGAAATTCCTCATCCCGACACCGCCGCCGTCCGGGGGTGGTTGCAGGACGAGTGGATCCCGGCGCACGGAAAAAAAGTGGTGACTCCCGACGGCCTGCGTCTAGCGTTCCCCCCGCAGCTAGAGGAACTATCAATATTTTTATGGTCAGCCATGCGATCGACTTATCTGAAAGTCTTTCGCTGGGGTGGCGATCGCGTTCCCGAAGAAAAGGCGATCGTCCAACAGTTGACGAGTGCGTTGCGCGATCGGTTCCCGCAACAGTATCCCGAACCACCCAACATCGATTTGTCGCAACAGTCCATTTTTGAGGCGCTGGCTCCATACTATCCCAAAACCGTCGAATATTTTCAAAAAATTCCCAATGGCGAGTTCGATCTCAACCGCGTCTACTGGTGGGAAAAGCGCTGGCGAGAAAGCGTCAAACACCCGCAAGATCCCAAGCAAGTTATCTTTTTTGATGGCGATTCCCAAGGGGATAAAGCGTCGCCAGAATACGATATTGTTTATATTGGCGGAGCGTTGGGGGTGATTCACGCTGCGGTGATGGCTCGACGCGGATATAAAGTCTTGTTAATCGAGCGCTTGCCCTTCGGACACATGAACCGAGAGTGGAACATTTCTCGCGGCGAGTTCCAGAGCTTAATCGACTTAGATCTATTTTCGCAAGCGGAATTTGAAAGCATCATCGCCGCCGAATATGCCGACGGATTTAATAAGTTTTTTGATGCCAACAATCCGCCGCAGTCGAAAGCCAAAATTTTGCATACGCCTAAAGTTCTCAATATTGCTGTCGATGCTGAGAAGTTGCTGCGACTGTGCGGCAAAAAGTTAACCGATGCCGGAGGTACAATTTGGGATGAAACGGAATTCGAGAGCGCTACCGTCCGAGACAATCGCGTAGAAATTCAAGCAAAATCATTACAAGATCGGCGCGATCGCGTCATTTCCTCCCGACTGCTAATTGATGCAATGGGAACCGCTTCTCCCATTGCTTGGCAACTCAACGGCGGACGTACCTTCGATAGCGTTTGTCCCACCGTTGGCGGTATTGTTTCGGCTGGTATGGATTTTCCGGTTTGGGATACCACCTACGGCGACGTTCTCCACTCTCACGGCGATATTTCCCGAGGGCGACAGTTGATTTGGGAACTGTTTCCCGGCAAAGATGGAGATTTGACGATCTATCTGTTTCACTACCATCAAGTCTGTGCGGAAAATCCCGGTTCTTTGCTAGAAATGTATGAAGATTTCTTTCATATCTTGCCCGAGTACCGCCGTTGCAACATGGAGCAATTGCAGTGGAAAAAAGCCACATTTGGCTACATTCCCGGATATTTTAGCGTCAGCAGCGACGATCGTAAAGTAGCGTGCGATCGCGTTGTTGCCATTGGCGACGCTGCGTCCTTGCAATCGCCATTAGTGTTTACTGGGTTCGGTTCTTTAGTTCGCAACATGAACCGCTTAACCGACTTACTCGATACGGCCCTCAAATACGATCTGTTGACAAACCAATTCCTGCAACTCATTCGTGCTTACCAAAGTAACATCGCCGTTACTTGGCTGTTTTCTAAAGGAATGATGGTACCGACGGGAAAATATATTGCCCCCCAACGCATCAACGCCACACTCAATACATTTTTCGGACTGCTAGCAGAAGAACCACTAGAAGTCGCCGATACCTTTATTAAAGATCGCCTCAATTGGTGGACGTTCAACCGTCTCGCGATCGTCGCGGCTCGCAAAAATCCGGCTTTGCTATTATGGATTTGGGAACTGGCCGGCCCGGTAGATTTGTTCCGGTGGGTTGGCAGCTATCTTAACTTTACCTGGCAAGCCATTTGGAACTTTTTAATGGGATGGTTGCCGCGATCGACCCCCTGGGTGCGACCTTATTTAGAAACCCACTATCCGGGTTTGTGGTTGCGGTGGTTGGCGACGCATTACGCCATTTCCGAAGCATTAGGACGATCGATCGCCATGCGACCGTGATAGGTGTAACTGCAAAAGTGCGATCGCGATCGCGTTTTTAGATCGGGGGTGTCACCCCAAAGTGGGCAAACCCGCGTTTAAGATCGAAGTATTCCTTTGGTTGCCATCGCGGTCGTTCTTTGGGGAGGCATCGTTATGAGTAAGTGTAGCAAACCCGTTCGAGAAAATCCATTTCACGCCTATCGCGATCCCCAAACGGGGAGGTGGATCGTCGTTGTTAGCCCAAAAAACGATCTCCCTCGCCAGAAAATAGCGTAGCATTGTTTGTCGTGTAGGGACGATATTTGCTGCGCAAAGGCTACGCCAAACGTGAATCGCCCCTACAAAGCGTTAATTTTCAATCAAAACCAACTTGCGAATGGCATCTTTATACTGAGACTGACGCTGCGATCGCCACGACTCGAACAATAGCTGCCAAGCCGCGATCGAGAATGCGGCGGGGAATCCCAAACGCACCCCCGCTAGCAGTTTTCCGCGACCGATCGCCACGCCTCCCCAACACAATTTTAGATAATTTTTAATGATTCTTAATTCGGGAACGAGATCGCAGTGTTGTTCGTCTAAAGAACAATAAATTTGTTCGATCAGCCAAATATTTCTTTCCAAGCGTTCTTTCAGGTTGGCAAAATTTTCTTCGTCCGTACTCTTCTCGATCGACGACGATTTTTGCTGCCAAATATCAGCAAATGTAGGCAGCGCCATCTTTTTTAAAGTCGTCGCAGGCTGACCCCGATCGCGAGAAAACCACCACAACCGCCGGGAAAGACTGTCCGACGATCGCCCTTCGGCTTCCAATTCCGAGAGATTTTCAGTGAAACTCAAATTGTAAGCATCGATCTCTTTCACCGAGCGATCGGGAGCAAACCAACGAAACCACAGCGCCCGGACGAGCAACCTCCACGCCCCCCAAGAGAAAACAGACGGAAACATGGTTTCGATTCCCGTAAAAATTTTACCATGCTTGACAGCAACTAAACCCCAATGTAAATTAAGATAGGCACGCACATCTTCCATGGGCGGAACGAAGGATTGATACTTCGGACTCACCAGCGTGTAGATGCGCTGCTTCATTAACATATTAGTATCGAGGCGTTTTTGCACCGAAAAGCGACGATTGTAGGCTCCCGTCCACACCGTGCGATAGGCCAAACATTCGTTAATAAAAATTACGTCGCCGAACTGAGACATTTTAATCCAAGAATCGATGTCGTCGCAGTTGCCATCGAAAGCCGAATCCCATCCCCCCGCTTGCCAAAAGGCATCTTTGCGAAAAGAAACCTGGGCTGGCGTTCCTACCGGAACCAGTTCTAACAGCATTCCGTAATGTACGTCTTCTTGGGGAATGTAAAATGCTTTTCCCGGCCCGGCGACAATGGTGCGACTCAATTCGACTTCGTTAATATCCACCTGTGCCGCCTGTGCCGAACAGATCGCCGCCTGGGGGCGCAACGCGATCGCCTCAGCCATTTTTTCCAAACAGTTGGAAGCCAGATAGTCGTCGTCGTCGAGGGGTTTGATCCACTCTCCCGTCGCCTGCTTCACCCCTGAATTCATGGTGGCTGCGTGGCCGGCATTTTCGGCATTGCGGTGGTACACCAGGCGATCGTCCCCTCGGGCTTGCAACTGACTGACCCAATTGCGAACGTATTCTTCCGTTCCGTCCGTCGAACAGTCGTCAGCCACTACCACCTGACACGGCAGCGTTTGCCCGAGTGCCGAGTCGATCGCCCGTTTTAGCAAGTCCAAGCGATTGTAAGTGGTGATGACTACACTAAATTCCATTTACCTGCCCGTCGATCGCCCGCGTGATGCTGTAGCCAATTGTAGCTAAGTTTCTGGTATCGTCTTATTCGGCATCTGCCCGTCCGCTTTCGGAAAAAAACCATTAAAATGACCTTTTCTTCCCCTAGTCCCGGAACTCTGTACGGTATTAGTGCCGGGCCGGGCGATCCGGAGTTGATTTCCCTAAAGGGACTGCGGATCTTACAACGAGTGTCTTACGTTGCTTTTCCCGCCGGAACCAACGGCCGTCCGGGTATTGCCGAACAGATCGTCACCCCCTGGTTGCGTCCCGAACAAAAATGCTTGCCCTTAGCGTTCCCCTACGTCCGAGACGCAGATATTTTAACCCCGGCGTGGGAAGCCGCGGCCACTACCTTGTGGCAATATCTCGATCGGGGGGAAGACGTAGCCTTCGTCACCGAGGGCGATGCCAGTTTTTACAGTACCTTAACGTATTTGTCGCGCACCCTACGCCAATTGTACCCATCGGCGACGGTCGAAACGATCCCCGGTGTTACTTCTCCCCTGGCTGCTGCTGCCGCCTTGGGGTTGCCCCTAACCAGTGGATCCCAACGGCTGGCCGTGTTGCCCGCACTCTACCATATCGAAGAGTTGGAAGCGGCCATGGACTGGGCGGACGTGGTGGTGTTAATGAAGGTGGGATCGGTGTACGATCGCGTTATCCCGGTGCTGCAACGGCGACAACTCCTCGATCGCGCCTATGCCGTCGAACGGGCTACCTGGCCCCAACAGGTCGTCTACCGTCCCCTGTTGCCAGATCTAAAACTGTCCTACTTCTCGCTGCTGGTTGTCGAAATTCGCGGATCGATCGTATAACGTAGCGGAACCTTCTAGAACTGCTACACTGTCATTAACAGTGACCAGCGTCCAGTGACCAGTTTTAGGAGAGGGGGAGACAAGGGGACAAGGAGAGGGGGAGACAAGGAGACAAGGGGACAAGGGGACAAGGAGAGGGGGAGAATAAAACCTCGAACCTCGAACCTCGAACCTCATACCTCGAACCTCATACCTCGCACTTAATCCCCCTAAAACCTAATACCTAATACCTAATACCTAAAGCCTAAGATTCCCCAACCACCCGTTTATCTATGGCCAAGAACAAGAAGAAGACCAAGAAAGATAAAACCTTACAGAAAACGAACCGGGCAAAAAAACTGGCCGATCGCCTGGTGCAGTTTTTTAGCGGTCGCCGGAAAAAGCCGTTACAGGTGTGGCGAATTGTTAAAAATGGAGCCAAGCCTCTGGCCAAGCCGAGTGTGGCGGCGGCTTTAGCTTCGGCTGCCATTCATGGCTTGTTTGCGGTCACTTTACCCGTGTTGCCGTCGCTGTCGAAAACGGAAGAACCCGACACGCCGCGCACGGTAAATATTGTCGAACTGACTCCTGAAGAACAGGCACGTTTGCCACAAATGACGGCGTTCGATTTTGAGAGTTTGCCCCGTCGCGACTTGGGAGAATTGCCCCAGTTTGGCAATCCTTTACCGCCACCGCCGCCGGAAGGAACGAGTCGATCGTACAACAGCGATCGCGACTTTTACAGTTTTTCTCGCAGTTCTGGTTCGCGGCGCAGCAATTCCGATTCAAGTGGCTATTATTACGATGATTATTATTACGACGATGGTAGCAGCCGTTCCTACACCCCTGGTTACACGATAGGAGGTTTTCAACTTCCCGGCGTTCCCAACATTCGCGATAGCGTACCGGAAGATGACAGAAAACCATCTAAACCCCGCCTTTCTGATGAGGAAAACAATCAAAAAGGTGGCGGCGATGAGGATACAGAAGAAACTCCTGGAGTTCAGCCGCCAGAGGATTTAGCGCTGGACGGAATTGGCTGCTACACTAGCGAGCAGTGCGAGAATTTAATGGCTGGCTTACCTTCAGGAGAACCGCAACCTGGACAAAGTGGAGGTAGCACTCGAGAACAGTACGAACAAGCCTTACAAACACAAGAAACTGCATATCAAGCGTGGATTGAGCGTCTAGCAGAGGAATATGGTGATGACTTTCAAACAACTCTATTAAAAGAAAATATTCAGGGAATTTACCCTTCACAAACACTCAAAAATCGAGGTGTGACTGGGAATGCGATCGTTGGTATTTTCGTTGCTGACGGTGAAGTTGTAGAATCTCCAGAGATTTTACGAAGTTCTGGAGTTGCAGAACTGGATAATGCTGCCATCGATTTTATCGTAGAAAATGGCGATTTTTCCTTGGTTCGCGAGCCGACGGCTTTGTGGTATCAAGTCGTGTACGATGAAAATAGCGATGTTGCTTCTGTTGACGATCCTGGAGAGACAAACAATACCGAAGAACCGCGATCGGCTTACGAAGAATGGCAATTCGCCTTACTAGATCGCTCAGATCTGCCAGAAAATACTGAAGACTGGACTTGGATCGAACATCCTGAAATCTTTACTCGTAAAAATCCGGATCCTAAAACGGTAGAGCCGATTTTTGATGTTGTTGTCCTTCCAGATGGTACTGTAGACACAGTTTCTCCTGCTGTGCGATCGTCTGGAGATCCGCAATTAGATGAAAATATTCGGGAGTGGCTTGTCGATCGACTGACACAGAGGGCTTTCGCCAACCAACAAACCACGATTTATCGGGTAACAGTTCAGTTAGAGGATGCTGAAGCTGCACCCTCGCAGCCACAAAATCCTGCTTCTACCGATACCAAACCGAAACCGGGGAGTTCAAATTCGCCAGTACCGCCACCGGGAAACAATTCCGACAGGATGCCGAGTTTTGACGATTCTCCCAATCCTAAAAAGTAGTGGGTACATCTACCGCAACAACATGACTGAGGAGAAAGCGGATACCAGCCTCTTCTTTCAAGGAGATCACGAACGCAGTATTTTCCTTAGTCAAGCCTCTGTACTTTAGACAGAGATATTTAATTCCGAACTCTGAATTCTGAATTCTGAATTGGAGCGTAGCGACTAACGATGTCTAAACCCCTACAATTTCCCCTAACCTCGATCGCGCTTTTAGGAATGCTGGCGATCTCCACTCCTATTATACCCGCGCGATCGCTAGACACGACTGACAATCTCACCATTAACTATACCACCGTTGATAGCTGGATCGAAACCTTTGCCGAACGGTATAGTATCGATTACGGCGATCGCGATCCCAACTCCAAACGGGAATTAGACAACATTGTCGGCGTTTATCCCGCACCGGAAGTCGCTGGAATTTTAGCCGATGTTGTTGTCGGCGTTATCGTCAACGATCGCGGC
>CAKZKB010000381.1 GCA_937121005.1 uncultured cyanobacterium
CAGTTGGGGATAGTATCACAAAACTTGAGGAAGTGACGCTAACGGGAATAACAGAAGCGGGGGCAACGGTTGCATTTAGAGATCGCACCACTGTTGCCGATGAAAACGGTGAATTTTCTTTCGCTAATGTCATGCTGGCGTTGGGAGAAAATACCCTAGAAATGCAAGTTACTGATGCGGCAGGAAATCAAAGCAGTATTAGCCACATTGTGACTCGTACTCAGTCAGGAGAAACTCCCACAATTGATAATCCCGTTCCCAATCGTCCTCCCCGATTTACATCGACTCCAGTCGTTGATGCTCGCGTGGGAGAAGAATATCGCTATGCTTTAGAAGCCATTGATACTGATGGCGATCCGCTAGCCTTTAGTCCCCTTACCTTGCCAAGCAGTGTAGAGTTCGATAGTGAAACAAGCGAGCTTATTTGGACTCCGACGGGGGAAGAAGCGGGAGTTCAAAACATTGTTGTTGAAGTCAGCGACGGACAAGGTGGGGTCGATCGACAAACTTTTGACGTTCTCGTTCGTTCTGAAGCGGGGAACTACGCTCCAGTGATTTTTAACGAACCCGATACTCAAGGTGGAACGACGGGCTATACTTACAATATTCGCGCGATCGATCCGGATGGAGACGCACTAACTTATCGCTTTGTCGAGTCTCCTCCTGAAGGGATGACGATTGATTCTGAAACGGGAGAAGTTCGCTGGGACAATCCGGTTGTGGGTGTGTATCCCATCGAAATAGAAGTTATTGACGGACGGGGTGGGGTCGATCGTCGCGAGTTCGATCTAGAAATTCGTCCGGGTGTAGGAGCCATTTCTGGAGAAATTTGGCAAGATCTCAATGAAGATGGAGTTTGGGACGATGGTGAAGAAGCCTGGTCGAATATTGAGGTGTTTTTAGACCTCGATCGCGACAGTCAACTTGACGAAAACGAACCGACAACTTATACCGATCTCAGTGGTAATTATCGCTTTGACAATTTAACACCAGGGAACTACAAAGTTTGTGCTAACTTTCCCGATGGGACGGTGTTTAGTTATCCGGCAACTAAAGACCCAATTTTGGGACAGGAAAACCTCGTTCGCAACGGGAGTTTCGAGTCAATACACAGACCTCCTTCTAATTACAGTTGGCGAGTTTTTTATCCGTCTAGACCCAGTAACGGACATTTTAGCTATTGGGGAATGACCGGGCACTCTGTGGAAGCTGACGGTTATAGAGTTTGGTCGCCCAGTCACGGACTTTATAGTGTCGATCTCAATGGTTACGGGCCGGGAGGCGTTTATCAAGACATTGTTACAGAACCCGGTCAACGCTATCAAGTGAACTTCCATTTAGGCGGACACGCAATTTCTGGCAGCAATAAAACTTTCTATACAGTAGCGTATGCAGGCAATGTTTCTCAGACCTTTAGCTCTATAGGTTCTGGCAATCGAAACCCGCGTTACCAAGCTCGATCGTTAGAATTTGAAGCGACTGATACCTCAACCCGAATTCACATTTATTCGATCAGCAATACTGGAGGTGCAGGCCCAGTTCTCGACCACGTTCGAGTGCATCGGATTATGGGTTACAAACCTTTCCATGAAGTATCAGTGGTGGCCGAACAGGTTACAGAAGATACCAATTTCGCGGGATTGCTTCCGATTTCTTTACCAGCAAATCAATTCCCCAAAATTAAAACAGAGCCTCCTGACGGACTGGATTCGGATGGAATTTATCGTTATGATGTTGATGCTGAAGATCTCGATCGCGATCCGTTAACGTATCAATTAATCGATCCGCCTGCGGGGATGGCGATCGATTCGCAAACCGGACAGATCTTTTGGAAACCGACCCTCGCACAACGTCAAGCTCGTAATAACTATTACAATCCACTTGGTATTTACGATGTCCTCGTGCAAGTCCTCGACGGACGTGGCGGAACGGATCTTCAGGTTTTTCAGGCCGATATGTCTCTACAAGAACAAGTGCAAGGAGGAATTGCCGACGGTTTACAATTTGAGTTTAACCCCAATCCAGACAATCGAGTTCCCCAAATTTACTCGAAACCGCCTGAAATTGCTGTTGTCGGGCAAGAATATCGGTATTCAGTTGATGCGATCGATCCTGACGGAGACACCTTACTTTACGAAATCGACGTAGAAGGGATCGATCCGGTAGCGGGGATGGAATTCGATCCTAACACTCGTTCGATTGTCTGGACTCCCACTGTCGAACAGGTGGGACAACAAACTACTATCGTCCGAGTGACGGATACGACGGGTGCTTTTGCTCGTCAAGTTCTCGACATCGATGTACGAGGAATTAATACACCGCCTCAGATTACATCCGATCCAATTACCACTGCAATCCTCAATACAGAATACCGCTATTTCATCAATGGAAGTGACGTAGATGGAGACGGTTTTACGTTCTCTTTGCTTCCTGGGGCGCCGGAAGGGATGGAAATCAACTCCGAGACTGGGGAAATTAATTGGATTCCTTCGGAGTTAGGAGAATACGAAGTGGGTGTATTGTTAACTGATGAATTTAACAGCACTTCTACCCAAACCTACACTCTACAGGTTCGCGATCCTTCAGACAACCAATATCCACTCATCGAATCGATTCCCCAGGAACGGGCGTTTTTGGGACGAGAATACCTGTATCAAATCGTCGCTTCCGATCCCGATGGCGATTCGCTGACTTACGTTCTCCAATCGGCTCCATTTGGGGTAGAGTTAAATTCAGACACGGGAGAACTCACCTGGACTCCTTTTACGGTTGATGGAGAGCGATACGAAATTGAAGTGGCGGTTGTCGATCCCTCGGGTTATGGGAATATTCAACGCTTCTTTGTAGAAACGATCGACAATCCGTTTCCAGAGATTGATTCCGAGCCGAATCTCAAAGCGGCGTTAGGAGTCGAATACGTTTACGATGTGGTAGCTTCCGATCCGAGGAACGATCGACTGTCCTATCAACTCATTGACCCGCCATCGGGGGCCAGCATTGACGAATTCGGACGGTTAACTTGGACTCCAGATACTGAAGGAATTTATCCGATACAAATCCTGGTGACGGACGAATTGGGAGGTGCAACTCCTCAAACATTCGATTTAGAAGTTCTCACCGATACCGAACCGCCGACGATTATCAACCCGACTGACCTGCGCTTTGCTTATACCAACGAACTCACGACTTTCGTTGTGGAAGCGGAGGATAATATTGGCGTTGTTTCGAGAAGTTTGAGGTTGAACGGTCAACCCCTGGAACTCGACGATTCTGCTACGGCGACTCATACGTTTACGACGGTTGGGGATTACACGGTCGAGGTGACGGCGACGGATGCTTCGGGCAATACGACCGAAGAAACGTATACTTATATCGTTCTCGATGGCAGCGATCGCGGCGACTTTGGCAATCCAAACGACGATTTGTTAGAGCTTGGAAAATTCACGCTGTCTTTTACTGACTTAGCGATTCCTTTGTCGGGAATTCCCATTCAAGTCACTCGCAGTTACGATACGTTTAATACCGACCAACAGGATAATTTTGGCTATGGCTGGCGACTGGAATTTCGCGATACAGATCTGCGGACGAATGCTCAACCGGATCGAACGAATGAATTGCTGGGAGTGCCGACAGTGGCATTTCGAGAAGGACAGCAGGTCTATTTAACGGAACCTGGAGGTCGGAAAGTCACGTTCGAGTTTCGCGTGCGTCCGGACGGGCGTTTGTTTAATAATTTTTTGGGCTTCGGCGGTCAAGATTTGAGGATTTTTTATCCCGAATTCGTACCAGTGACTCCTGGAGTTACGAGTACCCTCAGCGTTGATAGCAGCAACGTGCGATTGCAGCGACTTCCTGACGGTCGCTATACCTTATGGGGAACGGGGGTTCCCTACAATCCTGCGAACTTTGGCAACCACATTTATACGCTGTCGATGACTGATGGGATTACTTATACCATAGATGGGTTTAGTGGGGATTTGTTGACGGCTTCGGATACCAATGGTAATGTTTTATCGTATTCTGATAGTGGGATTGTTAGTAATTCAGGCAAGCGGGTGGATTTTGTCCGCGATGGCGCGGGGCGAATTGCCACGGTTATCGATCCGGAAGGGGAGGAAATTGACTACGGTTACGATGGGAATGGGGATTTGATTTCGGTGACCGATCGCGAGGAGAATACGACGACGTTTGAGTATTACCAAGATGCGTTTCCTCACTATTTGGAGGAGATTATCGATCCGTTGGGACGCACGGGAATGCGGACGGAGTATGATGAGGAGGGGCGGTTGAAGACGGTGTTCGATGCCAATGGGGAGACGGTGGAATTTGTTTACAATCCGGATGAATACATTCAACAAGTGTTCGATCCGTTTAGCAATCCGACGACGTATCTTTACGACGATCGCGGTAATGTTCTCCTTGAGGTCGATCCGACTAACCAACAAACCCGTTATAAATATGAGGATTCTCGGAATCCGAACTCGGAAACAGAAGTGACTGTTGTTACTAACGAAGATGGAGTCGAGCAACAACGCACGACGAAATATACTTACGATGCAGGCGGTAATGTTCTGACGGAAACCGATGCGGAAGGGAATGTGACTCGCTTCACCTATGGTAACTTCGATCGCTTGACGGGTGAAATCGATCCCTTGGGGAATACGACGACTTATACTTATGACGGTCGAGGAAATTTGCTCTCGACGAAGGATGCAGAAGGGAACGTTACGACATTTAGTTACGACGGTCGAGGAAATCTTCGTTTCTTGACTGATGCTTCGGGGAACGGGACTGAGTTCCGATATGATGGTTCTGGAAATGTGGAATGGGTGAAAGATGCGGATGGAAATATTACCGAATACGAGTACGATCCGAATGGAAACCGGGAGAAAGAAACGCAATCGGTGACGACACCGAGCGGCGTAAAAACGGTAGTGACGCAGTGGAAGTACGATCGAGAAGGAGAACTCGAATACATCATCGATCCGGAGAACAACCGCACGGATTACGATTACGATGCCAATGGGAATCAAATTTCCGTAACCGATAGTCGCGGTTACGAAACCCAGTCGGTTTACGATGCTAAGAATCGCCTGGTAGAAACGATTTTCCCAGACGATACACCAGGAGATTTGTCCGATAATCCCCGCACGATAACGGTGTACGATCGCGGCGATCGTCGTCGTGCTTCCATTGATGAAAATGGACGAGTCACCCATTTCGTTTACGATGAAATCGGTCGGATGGTGGAAACCATTTATCCGACTGATGGTGACAGTCTCGAACAATTCCTTTCTGTCGTCGCACCGGGTGAAACAGTGGAATCGGTAGACTGGACTCAAGTGGTTTATCCCGATACGCTTCCGGGGTATTTGTCCGATCGTCCTCGGATGCGGACGGAATACTTGAAAACCGG
>CAKZKB010000382.1 GCA_937121005.1 uncultured cyanobacterium
CCAGTATAGCACAACTTGCAACTAGGGTTGGGGGATTTGTGGAGTGGCTGGTTTGGGGGATTTGGGGGAAAGAGGGCTTGTATCTGTGCTATCTTCAGTAGCTAATAGGATTGTTCATTGTTCATTGCTCATTGTTCATTGAAATGACTGCATTTGAAAAAGCCAAAATTCACTTTGTGGCCTGCCACCAACACCCCATCAACATTGCCCTCCACCATCTCACCAACATCCTGGTTTTTGTCGCCATCGGCTTTTTATTCTACGATTGGCGCATTTCCATCCTCTGCGGCATCTTCACTCAAGTCTTCGCCATTGGCGGTCATATCTTCTTCGAGAAAAACGAACCCGCCTTTAAAAAATATCCCGGTCTGGTCATCCTGGCCTCCCTGTCATGGTCGTTTGAAAACTGGTTCGGACTGCGCCAACTCTTAAACCACTGGACGCGCAAAACCGCATAATTGCGACTCAGACTTGCTCGATCGCCGAAAATCGGCTATCTTCGATAAGATTTGTAAAACACGCGATCGGGCGCAGCTTATCGTCCGATGCTTGTCGTCGCCATCATCATCATAGGATTCATTCATGTACGACGGTTTGTTAGTCATCGATGCCGATGCACACAAAGTCGAAAACCCCGCCATTCTCCTGGACTATACGGACAAAGAGTATCGCGATCGCATTGGTTTGGCGGTTGATAGCCTCGGGGATCAACGGGCCAAGATCGTAGACTTCAACCCCAAAACGGGCAAAAATGACTTCGTGCGGATGTTCCCGCAGCCCCAAGGCCTCGGTAAAGGCGGTTTTCGCAACCTGCACCCCGAAACCACCCTGGGCGCAATTTTCAACAGTCGCCGCATCGAACACATGGATCGCGAAGGGGTCGATATCCAGGTCATTTACGGAACCCTGAACCTGATCTTCTCCAGCATTCTCGATAAAGATTTGGCCGTCGCCCTGTGCAAAGCCTACAACAACTACATGGCCGATGACTGCCGAGGGTACGATCGCCTCAAACCCGTCGGTGTCATCCCCTTACAAGATGTGGGCGAAGCGGTCAAAGAAATGCGTCGCTGCATCGAAGAATTGGGCATGGTGACAGTTGCGGTAGCCCCCAACCTTCCCATCCCCCACCCCAGCGCCCCGGATGCGTTCCCAGACGTGCGCTGGTGCAAACCCATCAGCCACCCCGACTTCCGCCCCATCCTCCAAGAAGCGGAAAAATTGGGCATCGGTTTGGGCATTCACGGCGGCCCCGGTTCCTACATGGTAGGCGGAATTTCCGACTACATGGAAACCTTCGTTCTCACCCACATTTTCGTCCAACGCAACCAACAACAACACGCCTTAGCCCGCATGGTGTTCGATGGTGCTTTTGAAGCGTGCCCGAATTTGCGCGTTGGTTTCTTGGAAGGCGGTTGCGGTTGGGTTCCCGATTTGGCCCACTCGTTCCACGAACACTGGGAAAAACGGATTCGCGATTTCGATCCCAAAAATCCCTACCGTCCGCCCCTCGATGAAGTGACTCGGTTGATGACCCAAGATCTCAACCGTCGCCCCATGGGTATCGTGGAAAAAGCGACGAAAATTATCAACCAAACCAAAAATATGTTCCATTTGTTGTGGAACAAAGAAAACGACCCCGAAAAAATCGACGATGCCAGCTTGTACGAACACTACGATCTCAAGCATCGCGATCCGATGGAATATTTCCATCGCGGTCAAGTGTTTGTCTCTTTTGAATCGGACGATCCGGCCCCGGCGTACTTGCACGTCGGTATGGGCGAAACGGGCAAGAAATTGGCTTGTTTCTCGGGTGACTACGGTCACTGGGATGGCGTTTTGAAAGATTGCGTCAAAGATGCAGCGACCACAGGAAGCTACGATCGCGACCATCTCGGCTTGTTGTTAGGTGGAAATGCGTTGGCGTTGTATGGCGATCGCCTCCGCAATTCTATCCCGGAACAACTGGCCCCTGACGTGAAAGATACGAAGGAAAAAGTCAACGTTTAGATTCGTAGGGTGGGCATTGCCCACCCTACTGTAAAGTTTTGTGACATTAGCGGACATTAGGCGTAAAAACCCTAAAATGCCCCAGAGAGATAGATAGAGACCACTAACATTGAGGAAATCTCTATCGTGTCCCGACCTCTAACAACTGTCTTCGCTTCTGTTCTCGGTGCGGCGATCGCTACCTCTGCTGTCGCCACTCCTGCAACCGCCGCCGGAATGTACCGCATCTCCCAGGAGTCCGCCCCCGGAGTGGGTGATTTTGACAGCAACGTTCTCGGATTTTTAGACTCGTTTAAAACAACTGGGACGATCGCGAGTTTCTATCAATACAGTAATGGTTTCGCTGCCTCCTTTAACGGCCCGGTTTCCCTGAGTTCCAATGCCTCGCATCTGTTTTTAGTAGACGGATCCGACGGTTTAGGATTGTTTTCTGTTTACGACAAACCTGCTGATATTGGTGGTGGTATAGCACATATGCAGTTCGATCTCGTCGGCGATACGGCAGGTTTTTTAGCTCTAGACGATCCGAGCGAAGGATACTACACCAGTAATGGTAGCACTTTTACAACACAAAATGCTTGGGCTCCGTGCTGTACCGACGGCTTTGCGATCGGTTCGTTGGATAATGACTGGACAATGTTCGCTCAGTTTTCCAAATTAGGTTCTCTTTCTGGAGGTCAACTCACCAGTTGGAAAGCGCTATCCGACGATGGTTCTTCTGTAAGTTTAGCCCTAGAAACCAACCGAAAAATTCGCATCGATCGCGTTCCCGAACCGGCCACGATCGTCGGCTTGCTGGCTGTTGCGGTAGGCGGTAGCATGACGAAGCGGCGCGATAGTATATAGTTGTCCTAACCGTCCTAACTGCCGTATCTGAACCCCAGTCAGGAGAAAAACTGGGGTTGACTGAAGAAAGGAGTCTACAATAGTATAGGAAAACTCCTTTGGGCTTCCTAATCCATGTCTAGCGCTTATTGCCCCAACGGTCACGAAAACCCATCGGGAAGTCGCTTTTGCTTGCACTGCGGCGCACCGCTTTCGTCACCCATTTTGGGCGATCGCTACCGGGTCGATCGCGAGTTGGGGCGCGGCGGTTTCGGACGCACCTATCTGGCGCAAGATACAAACCGCTTCGACGAACTTTGCGTCCTCAAAGAATTTGCCCCGCAAGCCTCGGGGACGCAGGCTTTGGATAAAGCACGGGAATTGTTCGAGCGCGAAGCAGGAATATTATATCAGTTACAGCATCCCCAAATTCCTCGCTTTCGGGAAATGTTTCGCGATCGCGTTGCGGGAGAGTCCAAACTCTTTTTAGTTCAAGATTATATCGAAGGGCCGACCTACCGCCAACTGCTTTGGGAACGACAACAGCAAGGACAAACCTTTAGCGAGGCAGAAGTTAGGCGCTTGCTAGAGCAAATTTTACCCATTTTAGCCTACATTCACGATCGCGGCGTGGTGCATCGGGATATTTCTCCTGAAAATATTATCCATCGCCATGCTGACAATTTTCCCGTTTTGATTGACTTTGGCGGTGTCAAAGAAATGGCGGCCCGGTTCGCGTCGCAACTGTCGCCAGAAACCGCAGGAACTCGGTTAGGAAAAATGGGATATGCCCCAGACGAACAAATGCAAACCGGGCGGGTCTATTCCCACAGCGATTTGTATGCTTTAGCTGCAACTCTGCTAGTCTTGCTAACGGGAAAAGAACCCCACGATCTCATCGATCCGCAAATGTTAGAGTGGAAGTGGCGCGATCGAGTGCAATTGAGTCCGCAACTGGGGGCGATTTTCGATCGAATGTTGGCGCGCCACCCAGGCGATCGCTTTCCGTCGGCGCAAGCAGTTTTAGATGCGTTAAATGACCCCCAAAAAACGCCCGTTCCGCCGACTGTTCCCACTGTCGCACCGCCATCGACATTTCGACCTCGAAGGGCAATTTCTGCTTCGCAACCTTGGGGAAAAGTGGTTGCGATCGTCTTGTCCATCGTTCCTATTGTAGGAGTTATTTGGGGATTGGTTAATATTGTGGGACAGGTGAGCGATCGCAACTCGATCGAAACGCCGACGAATCGTAGTAATTACTCACGGGATGAACAGCAAAGAAAAACCGAAATTCGCGATCGCCGCCAGGAGTTAGGGATCGATCGCAAATTTTTTATTCAACTGGTCGATCGAGATTTTTATCAAACCTATCCCGAACAGCAAGGACGCACCCTCAGCACGACAAAAGAAGACGAAATTTGGCGACAGCGATGGGACGAAATGGCTGAGAAATGGCTCGATCGCCTCTCCGAACTCAGTCCATCTTCTCGACAACAACTGGGAAGTTACACTCGCAGCGATCTCAACGATCTCAAAAACCGAGTCAATCAACTGAACCTCAGCAGTCGGGCCTTAAACGATCTCAACGACGCTCGCTTTTTTGATTGGTTTCCCCAACAAGAAGGACAAAATTTCATTGACGAACCCATCGGTCAAATTTGGTACGCGATCGCCCATGAAAACGTCGATCGCTTGGAGTCTGGATCGGCATTAGAAACGATTCAATTCGGTAGTGGAGAAACGAGTACCGCCATGTCCGACACCCTCGAACCTGGCGGCGGGAAAGCCTATATTGCTGACTTGGAACGAGGTCAGTTCGCCGAAGTTTATTTAGATGCTGACACAGATGCAATTTTACTTTCTGTTTATACACCCAAAGGACAAGTTTTGCTCGCTGACTCGACTCAAAACACCCTCTCTGTAAACTTGCCAGAATCAGGGTACTATGAATTTATCGTTGTCGCAAACTCGAACAGTCCAGCTTTCTACCGACTCGAACTTGCGGTCAAACCCTAAGCCAAGGCGGAATTAAAAATTAAAAATTTATGACATGGGGGCTGAATTCCGAACTCTGAACTCTGAATTGGATCCCAGCGACTGACAGGTGCGATCTAAACGCGATACAATTAGGAGTCAAGGTGAAGACTGGAACTTGAACCCAATCTCTGCCTTTTCAGGTTAGTATAGAATAGTTATGGCCGAGACCTCTTTTGGTGGCGAGCTCCCCTGGACTCCCGAAGCTCGCGTCAAATTCAAAAATATTCCCTTTTTTGCCCGCACTCAGGCGCGTCAGTCCATCGAACGACTGGCGCGAGAGGAAGATGTCGAGGTGGTGACGGCGGAGTTGGTCGATCGCGCTCGCCTTGAGTTCGGGCAGTGATAGGCTTAAGAAAAGTCTTCGGCCGAATCGCGATCGAGTTCCCAACGGCGATCGTCGCGTTCGGCTACTTTTTCGCGCACCCGCACGGCTTCGCTATCTGCTAATTCTACCCCCGCAGAAGCGGCCATGTCGTCTACTAGGTCGTTATCGGGGGTCGGGTTTTGGCCGCCAACGGCTTCTTCGCCGACGACTTTGGCTTGATATTTGTTGGTATGGGTGTCGCCACCGCGCGGATCGCTTCCCGTCGCCATGCGCGTTTCTCGGGCTTCAATTTCTCGACCCATGCGCGTATCGCGATCGACAATTCCGCTTGCGTTTTGCTTCGGTACGTCTGCCATGTTATGGTCTCCCGTGCGTACTTGCTTCGGGTTTAGTTTAACGAGTGTCGGGATCGGTGACATCACTCTGGAGAGGGAAATTTCGATTAAGGGATTAGGGATTAGGTGCTAGGGATCGGGGGCGAGGTTTTAAAACAAGTATTGCATCTCGATCTGCACGGTGGTATTCCGTCCGCCAACAAATACGACGGCTTCTTGGAATTCTGGCGGCCCCGATCGCAGGGTAGGATTGTTAGAAAATCCGAACCCTTCTAAGGGGATGCCCACAAAATTGGTATTGAGAACGGCATCGATATTTTCGTCGTGAAACAAGGCGATCGCGTAGGTTCCAAAGGCTAAACTGTCGAATTCTAGGGTGAGGGGAACAGTGGCAATATTGCTGCATTGTTCGGCAACAACGCCTTCGTCTTCGCCGGGAAAGCCTGCACTGCGATCGTAGACGCGCAAGCAGACTTCCCCGGTTTGGTTTCGCAAACCGTCGATTTCAACCGTGAGGCGACCGCGATTTTCGAGGGCGACGATCGAATCACCAAACAGGACGATCGCGCTACTGAGAAACCATGAAATTCGAGGCATTAAATGGGGCATAAACGTTACTCGGGTTTGATGGCGATCGCCTGGATATTAGAAGTTTGGAATCCCAAGCGCGATCGCAGGATATCGAAGCTGGTAAATAGGCTGAGTAAGGGAATGTTTTGCAACGGATCGAACGATCGGGCGATTTTTTTCCACCGCCAACCGTTAGCGATCGCGTGTTGGCAAGACAAGATCCAAAATGCGGGAGAGGGGAGGAACCGAAACGATTTGACTTCTAAGTTGGCTTCGGTTAGCAA
This sequence comes from uncultured cyanobacterium, assembly GCA_937121005.1. Taxonomy (GTDB): domain Bacteria; phylum Cyanobacteriota; class Cyanobacteriia; order Cyanobacteriales; family Geitlerinemataceae; genus CAKZKB01. Next base: position 6,387 of record CAKZKB010000382.1, read on the forward strand.
GCGTTCGAGAAGGGGGCGATCGAACAGATTCCAATGGCGAGGGAAATGATAGCCGCCCCAAAATCCTTGCCGAAAGAGTTTCACATCAGCACTGTTAGAGTTGGGTGTTTCTAGGACTAAAATACCGCCGGGACGCAGCAATCGAGATAGAGATTGTAGGGACGATCGCGGGTCGTCTAAGTGTTCGATGACTTGCAACATGACAATCAGATCGAAGGACTCCGGGGGAAGTTCCGGTTCGATGTCGGTAATGTTGCCGCAGTAGGTTTGGTAGCCTTTGGAATTAAGACGATCGACGGTTTCTAAGTTAGTCTCGATACCGTAGAGTTTGTATTTGGGAATGCCGCGCCGATAGAGAAGTTCTAAATAGCGACCGTTGCCGCAACCCACGTCTAAAAAGGTCGGTTTCTCCATTTTCAGGTGCGAAAACCAGGATTTCAGCTTGCGATCGTCGAGCCACTGTTTCGCTCGCAGTGCCAACGGATGCACGGCTTTGTCGTAATTGTACGAGTAGTAACTCGGCGGATAAATACGATCGAGTTCTTGTTGGATTGGGCGCGGATTCAGATATAAGTTACCGCATTCTTGACACTTAACGATGTGGAAAATCTCGTCAGAAGTACGATATTCGTAGTCTTTGCCGGAGGCATAGGGAGTCGAGCGATCGCTGCCACAAACGCCGCAATTGACTGATTCGAGTTCGATGGGTTCTAACATTATTTCGAGTCCTCCATTTTTAACGGCAGCGATCGCGTCACTTGCCACAAAAAGCGCAAATAGCTGTATCGTAAGGTGACTTCGGGTTGCAGTTTCACCCAACGATGCGCTTTCGGCAAATTGTAGTGAGGAATGGCGGGCCAAAGATGGTGTTCGGCGTGGTAGTTCATCTGGTGCGGCGAAAACACCATCGCCTCCAGAAATGACGGACAAAATGTCACCAAACGCTGGCGATCGCCCGCGCGATCGTCGGCGATAACAGCGTGATCGCAAAAGGCACGAATTTCGTCGGGAACGAAAACCAAAAAATAGATCGGGGCAATCCACAGCACCAGGTACAACCACCAAGGCGTAGGGAGAAACAAGAACACCGAAAAGATGAGAGCTTGGCAAACAAAAACGGGACGGCGCGTGTTAAGATAGTCTTGAAGCGCCTTGGAAACTGAGCCGCGATCGCGACTCGGAGACGGCGATCGCAACTTGCCAAAGGGAGTCACTTTCAACACCGTTTTCCCAAAGGTTGCCAACCCAGAACAAAACAGCAAAAAGGCAATGGGATCGTTTTTGCCACTTAGGGTATGAATGTAGCGATCGGGATCGTCGGCGGTGCCCGCGTAGCGATGGTGTAAAAGATGGTTCCGCCGCGCGTCTTCTAAGGCCATAAACATCGGCCCGTATGCGCCCCAACGGGCTAAATTATCGTTAACTTGGCGGTGGGGATGCAAAGAATAATGAATGGCATCGTGGGCGAGAATAAATAAAGCGTACTGGCGAGTGCCAACGATTAAAAATGCCAGGACGATCGTCCACCAAACCGGGTAAGTGGCGACGAGGGCAATTGCCAGGGCAATCGCCAGCCAGTTGCCGGCCAAATCGCGGTAGGCTCGATAGGGGCGAACCTGCAACCACTGTTGTACTTGGGTGGGGTTAGCGGCGTGGCGCAAGTGATGTTGAATGGCCGGAAGGTCGCGATCGCAAAGAATAGCAGTCATTCGCCGACTTAAAAAGCGAGTTCGATATTTTATTTTAGAGGTATTGAAGGGAAAACAACAGAAAATTTTAATAATTGCGACGTGCGACCCCAATTTAACGGAACGATCGCCCCGCGTAGAAGGCAAACCCCAAGCTAAAGGCAATGGCGATCGTCGCCGCCATCACCACTGCTAAATTCATTCCCCCCGATCGCGATCGATCTCTACCGCGATCGCTCGAGTCGGTTTCCGGTGCGTGGGTGACGAGAATTGACGGCACTTCCGGGATCGGCATCGATCGCAGTTCTTCAATTTCCGGGTGGGAAACAAACGCCTGGGCCACCTGCTGCATTTGTAGCGTCGCCTTGGCTACCTTGACGATTTCCCCTTGCAACTGCTGGTTTTGATGGGTTAAATTCTGATTTTGATAGGTTAGCTGTTGGTTCTGCTCGTGTAGCGAATCGAGCATGACCCGAGTCGCTTGCAACTCCGCCGCTAACTCCCGGTACACCGATAGGGGCACCGAAGGGGAGGACGGCCGGGCCGGAGGAACAGCGCGATCGAAAAAGTTGGGATCGGGCATTTTGCGTGAGGTGTGAGGTAATGTAGGGGCGAACGCCGTTCGCCCTTCAGATCGGAAACGGCGTTCGGTTATCGATGCCGTTAGGGTTAAACCTGTTAACCCCTACAGTTAGGGTCAACGGCGTTGACCCCTACAGTTGACTACTTGACAACGACCTTGCCAATCATACCCGCACCGCGATGGGGTTCGCAGTAGTAGGTATAGGTTCCGGGTTCGTCAAAGGTTTCTTCAAAGGTTTCGCCAGGGGCAAAAGCCAGAGCTTTGTGGGAGAGTTCGGGGTGTCCTTTCACAACGACGTTGTGGGGGGCCAGCTTGTTGTTGACCCATTTTACCGTGTCGCCGGCCGAGATTTCCACTTCCGAGGGGACGAAGGACAGCAGTCCGTTGTCGGATCCCATTTTCACCTCAACGGTTCCGGCGGTGGCGGGGGAAGCGATGGCCGCAAAGGAGACGATGGCGATCGCAGCAACGCAGACTAGCGCTTTTAGGGAGTGAGTGAGACGATCGAAAAACTTCATAGTTAGGATTTGATGCTATTTAGATTCGCTTGGACGGCAATTTCGGTAGCCATGGCTCCAGTTTGCCGCCTTCAAATTGAATTTTATCAGATCTTCGACGTTGAAGACCCCATTCTCTAAGCTATCCATTACACACATCTCGGTGTAACCTTGTCCAGCACTGGGTTTTAGCCATCGCTTGCGCGATCGCTTTCCCCGACCCACTCTCCAAGAATCCGACTTTTCCGAAGAAAACGGCGATCGAGAGTAGGTTGACCCCGAACCCCGAGCCCGCCGACCTTTCAAAAGGAGCGACAAAGTGGATTTAGGGAGGCCGCAACTAGAAGCTGAAAGCCTTGCGGTATAAGGGATCGAGCGACTTTTGCGCAAGGGATAGATTCTCTAAGGAGGGGGATGAAAACGTCGCCCACCATGGACATTCTACACCCGAC
>CAKZKB010000383.1 GCA_937121005.1 uncultured cyanobacterium
AAACCGTCCGAGTGGCCAACGGCGACTTACAAATCGATGCCTATCTCGCTCGTCCCCTAGAGGGATCCTATCCGGGAATTGTCGTCTTCCAGGAGATTTTTGGCGTTAACGACCACATTCGCAGCGTCACCGATCGCATTGCCAGGGAAGGATACGTGGCCATCGCTCCTGCATTATACCAGCGCACGGCTCCGGGATTTGAAATTGGTTACGAACCCGACGATTTTGCTCTGGGAAAGGAGTATAAAGCCCAGACTACAGCCTCGGAACTCCTCAGCGATACCGAAGCGACGATCGCCTACTTAAAAAGTCTCCCCAGTCTCAAACAAGGGGCGATCGGTTCTATTGGTTTTTGCTTTGGCGGTCACGTCGCCTATTTAACCGCAACCCTGTCCGAAATTCAGGCGATCGCCTCATTTTACGGTGCGGGAATTGCCACCATGTGTCCGGGGGAAACCGAACCGACGATCGCACGCACGAAAGATATTTCTGGAACGTTGTATGCCTTTTTCGGTAACGAAGATGCCAGCATTCCCACCGAACAGGTCGATCGCATTGAGGCAGAATTAAGCAAGCACAACGTCGCGCACAAAATTTTCCGTTACGATGGAGCCGGTCACGGTTTCTTCTGCGATCGTCGCAGCAGTTACAACGCCGAAGCTGCCCACGATGCTTGGGGCAAAGCGATGGAGTTATTTGCCACAGTTTTGAAATAAGGTCATTTCAATGAGCAATGAACAATGAGCAATGAACAACGAACAATACCTATGGCTGAATTTGAAGGCTGATATCTAAGATATACTCGGTAAATCATCAGTAAGCATTCAGGTATGCTAGGGTAAACTGGTGTAGAAACCCGGTTTCTCGCTTATAGCCGGACAGGATATGAGTTTCTAGTTTTAGAAACCGGGTTTCTGTATACAACCTGAATACTTACAATCATCAGTCGATCGCGGCTTCGACGATGGCTGAATTTTTACCATGTTCTTTAAACTCGACGCGCTGAACTCGCACTCGCCCTCGGGTTTCAGTTTGAATGAATTCATCGAGTTTGACGAATACCAACTCGGCAAATTTTTCAGCCCCAACTCCAGCAAGCACTCGTAACTGAATAATCCCTTGTTTGTCTAAGCGGTAAAACTCATCGAGTTGCGGATCGTCGCGATCGACAATTACGGTATGATCGAACATATAATCCATCCATTCTCGAGGAGTCATGCCTTCAATGCGAGTTTTCGCTCGTTTCATCCCACCAAAATCCCAGATCCAGTGGCGATCGTCTAACTCCCCTGCAAACCAAACCTGAAACGATACGCCGTAACCGTGCAAAAATTGACAGTGCGACTCGCGAGCTCGCCACTGTCGAAAGCAAGTGGAAAACCCATCAAATACTTTGGTGGTAAAAAACTTTAATTTTGTCGGTTTTGTTGCCATCCAGCCTGGGAACTTCGGCGCGAAACGTTGAGCAGTTGCGAGAAAAAACATCGCAACCGTTGCTTGTATTTTAACATAATTTTGAGGGGCGACACCACAATATAGTTTGCCGATCGCGATCGTTCGAGAATGGCAAGGATTCAGGTATCCTAGATGGACGGGTGTAGAAACCCGGTTTCTTGGTAAACCTGAATAGTTACCGAGAATGTGCCTAAATTTGGTAAGGATTCTTGTCGGTCAGGAAAGATAACAAAGCCAGCCGTTGGGGACGATCGCGCAGCCAAGCGCGAATTTTTTTGACTTCCTCGTAGTCTTCTGTGCCAAACTTCTGTTCGTAGAGGCGATCGAGGGTTTTTGCATGACTTTGGCGGCGGATGTTTTCTTGCCAAGCAGGGCTAAAAATGAGATGTACCTCATCGTGGAGGTTGCGGGTTTTCAGCGATTCCCACTCGTTTTTGTCGAACCAAACCCCGTTACAACTCCCACAGCGATCGAGATAGAAATCCGTGCCGCGACCGACTTTATACTTAAGCATAATCCGACGACAGCGCGGACAGAGTTTGGCCTTGTCGCTGTCGTTGACTTCGAGTTCGACTTCCGGCGGTTTTTCCGGTAAAATTTCCCCGCGATCGTCGAGCCAGCGATAGTAGTTTTCCGAACCGAGCCAATGGCCGCCACAATTGTGGCACGATTCGGCTTCGAGATGGTCTTCTAAGGTGACAGAATGCAGGGGATTGTCTTTGCAGCGCGGGCAGTCCATCGATCGCCTTCCTCAAACTTCTGGGTATCATTATAACTCCAGAGTGCGATCGCCCCGTTCTCGACAGTATCCGATAAAATAGAACCGTTCCCATCCCCGACTGACGCTTATGGCCCCTTCGATCGTCAAGCGCTACGCCATTGCCTTTCAAAAATATAAGGTTGCCGGATTTGCCGTCTGCGCCCTCTCGATCGGCGCGTCGAGCGTGGTGGGTTTGAAAGAAGCACCGCCCCCCAGCTATGTCGCCAAAGCCGAGTTGACCTACAACCAGCGTCCGGCTCCCTACTTTGCCAACGCCAGCGAACAGATCGGGGAAATGGGCAAGCAGATCGTGACGCGGGAATTTTTCCTCGACGACAACATTTTTGAGGTGGCGGCCCAAGAAACCAACACCCCCATGGAGCAAATTAAATTTTCGGCCAAGGTCACGCCTCCCCCAGAAGAAGGGCCGCCGATCTTTACCCTGTACTATCAGGGGATGACCGAAGAGCAGACGAAAAATGTGGCCGATCTGCTCGTGGAAGGGGCCATCGAAAAAAGTCGGTTTGTCAACCAAGCCCGACTCGATGCGATTATCGAATCGATTAACGAACAACTGCCCGATATCGAGCGGGAAATGCGCGAAGCAGAGCGGGCCCTCGAGGCCTACGAGCGCGTGGAAGGAGCGGCGATTATCAGTGCGGTGAACGGCACTTTAGTCGGTCGCATTACCGAGTCCCAACAGTTGCAGCAGCATCTCGAGTCGCAAATTCAGGCCATCAACGCGCAAATGCAGAGCTTGGAACGGCAGTTGGGGTTAAGCCCGGATGGGGCTTACGTGGCTTTGGCGTTGAGTGCCGATCCCTTGATTGCCAACTTGCGATCGCAAATTTACCAGGTCGAGTCTCAGATCTCAATCCAATCGCAATTGTACCGGCCGTCCCACCCGCAAATGGTACAGTTGCGCCAGCAGTTACAAAGCTACGAGGCTTTACTGCGCGATCGCGCCCGAGAAGTTCTCGGCGGTGGCGGTGTCACGGCTCCCCTGACGGGCGACGGCCGCATCCGCCAAGACAGCAGTTTGGATCCGGCCCGCCAACAACTGGCTTCCCAGTTGGTGGCCCTGGCAACCGAACGGGAGAAGATGCAAGAGCAACTGCGAATGGCGACGGAAAACGAACGGGAACTGACCGCCGAGTTTGAAAGTTTGCCCAACAAACAACTAGAGCGCGAACGGCTGGCCAAGCAACTGGCCTACGTGACGGATCTGTACGATCGAATGCAAGCGGCCTTGGTGGATGCCGAAGCAGCTAAGGCCGAAACGGTAACGAGTTTGACCGTAGCCACGCCCCCCAGCGTCCAAGAGAAGCGCGAAGACCCGCCGCCGATGATTTTAGTGTTAATTGTGGGAGCGGGCGCGGGTCTGGTGGGAGGCGCGATCGTCATCTTCTTACTGGCGGCGTTGGAAGGCCGGCTCTATACCGCCGAAGAAGCCCAAAATGCCCTACAAGAGCGCGATATTCCCGTTTTGGGGACGATTCCTGAGATTGCGGTTTTCGACGAATTCGGCGGCGATCGCCTGCCCGCGATCGTGGCAGTCGATTCGCCCTATTTAGAATTTTACGAGCGCCTGCGTAGCAATCTGCGGCGTTTGGGCGAGAAACCGCCCAAGGTGGTGCTGCTGACCAGCGCTGGGGCCGAGGAGGGCAAAACCCTGAGCGCCTACAATCTGGCAATTACTTCGGCGCGGGCCGGTAAGCGCACTCTACTGATCGAGGCGGACGTGCGATCGCCCTCGGAAGCCGAAGCCCTGAAAGTGGCCATCGATCCCGAAAGCCAAAGCGAACCCCTACGCCACTACGGTTCGACTTACGATTCGTTGCGCTTGGTGCCGGACGTGGAAAATCTGTTCGTCCTCACCAGTCCGGGGCCGCAGCGTCGGGCGGCGGCCATTGTTGAGTCGAGCGAAATGAAGCGTTGCATAGAAGAGGCACGGGCCCGATTCGATTTTGTCGTCATCGATGCCCCGTCGTTGAGTCGCTGCAACGATGCGTTGTTACTCGAACCCCTCAGCGATGGCTTGCTGTTGGTGACGCGACCGCGCTACACCCAGGGTAGCTTGCTGGCCGAAAATGCGGAAATGCTCGAGGAAGCCGAGGATATTCGCGTTCTCGGGGCGATCGTCAATGGAGCCGATATCCCCGTCGAGTTGCCGTTGTTTGAAGAGGAGATCCTAGAAGAGGAAGACACGATCGACACTACCGATACGGAGTTTGTCGCCCCTGCCGAGGAGGTCTCGGAATCTGAAGCCGAACTGTTGAAGGCGAAGCGATAGTCCGTCAAGTCGCTGCGCTCCAATTCAGAATTCAGAATTCAGAATTCAGAGTTCAGAGTTCAGAATTCGGTCAAGTGCGATGGCGTATTGTTGGCAAAGTTGCTTTTTGGGCGACCGTAATGCTCTATCTTCTATGTGAAGAGTCAAACGATCGCTCTTTTTATCGGATATTCGACGTTGAAGACCCCATCCCTCTCAGGGTGGGGATGAAAACGTTGCCAACCATGGACATTCTATACCCGATGTGTTAGAGTATCAGCATGAGTGAGAAAGCCTACCGTTACCGCTTCTATCCCACATCCGAACAGGAAAATCTCCTGCGCCGGACAATGGGGTGCGTCCGCTTGGTTTACAACCGGG
>CAKZKB010000384.1 GCA_937121005.1 uncultured cyanobacterium
CCAAGTGTCGATCGCCTTTTGGAAGCGCTCGACCTCGGTAATTTCACCCCGTTCGTAGCGCTCTTCGGTGACTTGAATTTCATCTTGGGCCTTAGCCAGCATTTCCGGTTTTTCCGGCGGCACTTGTAAGTCGTCTACGCTAATCGAAACCCCGGCTTGGGTGGCGTAGCGGAAGCCCAAATCTTTCAGGCGATCGGCCATTTTCGCCGTCCGCGCCGTTCCGTAATGGGCAAACGACCAGCCAATTAAGGCTTTCAGTTGTTTCTTGTTGATGACTCGGTTTCGGAAAAGCATATTTCTGGGAGGTGGGTAACTCGATCGGAGAAGAGGAGGTATTAGGGTCTAGGTTTTAGGTTTTAGGGGGGACAAGGGGAGGGGGGGGACAAGGGGACAAGGAGAGGGGGGGATCGGGAGAAATCAATCTTCATCCTTCATCCTTCTGACTTCATCCTTCCTATCCTCACTTCATCCTTTCCCCCAACCCCCTAACTAGCAATGGTATCTTGGATGGTTTTGTTGTAAATGACTCGTCCGGGAGTCGTGTAAACGTACTGGGAAATGGGTTTTCCTTCGGCATCTTCGCGCACGCGGCGATATTGATAGCGCTTCATTACCGTGCCATCTTCTAGGGTTTTGGTTTCGACGGGTTCGGTGTCCGGGCTGTCGGTTTCGACTTCCCCGTCGTAGCGCACCCAAACGTAAGCGTGCAGGTCTACGAGTCCCTGTTCGTAGGCAATAATGGTATCATCGAGACTGCCGAAGGTTTTATCTTTTCCGTGCGTGGCGTTGGGATCTTCTGCTGTTAGGTAATAACAGCCGAGCACCATATCCTGGGATGGCGTGACGATGGGCGATCCCGTCGCAGGCGAAAGAATATTATTAGAAGCCAGCATTAACAAGCGGGCCTCGGCCTGCGATTCTAGCGATAGGGGCACGTGCACCGCCATTTGGTCGCCGTCGAAGTCGGCGTTAAACGCCGGACACACCAACGGGTGCAGTTGAATGGCTCGTCCTTCCACTAGCATGGGCTCGAAGGCTTGGATCCCCAAACGGTGCAGCGTCGGAGCCCGGTTGAGCATTACGGGGTGGCCTTCGATCACTTCTTCGAGGACATCCCAAACACTCGGATCGCCCCGCGCAATCAGTTTTTTCGCTGCTTTGATATTGTTCACCAACCCGTTGCGGATCAGGCGGTTGATCACGAAGGGTTGAAACAGTTCGATCGCCATCTCCCGAGGCAAACCGCACTGGTGAATTTTCAGTTTTGGCCCCACCACGATCACGCTGCGACCGGAGTAGTCTACCCGTTTCCCGAGCAAGTTTTGGCGGAAGCGACCCTGTTTCCCTTCGATAATATCGGAGAGGGATTTTAAGGGGCGGTTGTTGGCCCCAACCACCGTCCGCCCGCGCCGGCCGTTGTCGATCAGCGCGTCTACGGCTTCTTGCAGCATCCGCTTTTCGTTGCGGATAATAATTTCGGGGGCCAAAATCTCTTGCAGTCGCGCTAGGCGGTTGTTGCGGTTGATGGCCCGACGGTAGAGATCGTTAAGGTCGCTGGTGGCAAACCGACCCCCATCGAGTTGTACCATGGGGCGCAAGTCGGGAGGAATGACGGGAATAACATCGAGCACCATCCACTCGGCTTTGGATCCGGTGGCTACAAAGTTATCGATCACCCGCAGGCGTTTGATACATTTGGCCCGTTTTTGCCCTTTGGAATTGGCAATTTCTTCGCGCAGTTTTTCGGCTTCTTCTTCTAAGTTAAGATCTTGGAGCAAGCGCTGGATGGCTTCGGCTCCAATGCCGACTTCAATGCCTTCGAGTTCCGAGTCTTCGTCGTAGAGTTGCTCTTCAATTTCCATCCACCGATCTTCGAGGAGCAATTCTTTATAAGAAAGCTCGCTAGAATTTCCGGGGTTGAGGACGACGTAGGCATTAAAATAGACGATTTGTTCGACATCGCGCAGGGGCATATCGAGCAAAATCGACATATAGCTGGGGATGCCTTTAAGATACCAAACGTGAGCCACTGGTGCGGCGAGTTTGATATATCCCATGCGGTGGCGGCGGACTCGCGACTCGGTGACTTCCACGCCGCAGCGCTCGCACACAATCCCCCGGTGACGGACGCGCTTGTATTTTCCGCAGTGGCATTCCCAGTCTTTCGAGGGGCCGAAAATGCGCTCGCAAAATAGCCCGTCCATTTCCGGTTTTAGCGTCCGGTAGTTGATGGTTTCGGGTTTGGTGACTTCCCCGACCACTTGACCGTTGGGCAGGGTGCGCTCGCCCCAAGTCCGAATGCGATCGGGGGAGGCAATGGCAATTTTAACGTAGTCGAAGCGTTGTTCTTGTTTGGGCATTTCGCGTTAGGGATTTAGGGATTTAGGGGTTTAGGGGTTTAGGGGTTTAGGGGGAAGAAGGATTTAGGGGGTCAGGGGGAAGGATGAATCTTAATTTCTCCCCAATTCCCCAAGTCCCCAAATCCCCATTTCCTAAAACCTAGAACCTCGTACCTTATTCTTCTTCTTCTTCAAATCCACCGCTACGGGCCATGGATTCGTAGGTGGGTCGCGAGGGGGTGCGGCGCTGGGACAGATCGGCCATCAAGTCCACTTCTTCGTTGCGACTGGAGCCGTCGGCGACGGTTTCGAGCTTGTGGACGGCGATATCGAGGCCCAAGGATTGCAATTCCCGCATCAGCACTTTAAAGGACTCGGGGGTACCGGGGCGAGGAATGGCTTTGCCTTTGACGATCGCGTTTAGAGCCTCGTTGCGTCCCTGCATATCGTCGGACTTGACGGTGAGCAGTTCTTGCAAGGTATAGGCGGCCCCAAAGGCCTCCAAGGCCCACACTTCCATTTCACCGAAGCGCTGTCCCCCTTGTTGGGCTTTACCCCCTAACGGTTGTTGCGTCACCAAGGAGTAGGGGCCGGTGGAGCGGGCGTGGATCTTGTCGTCTACCAAGTGCACCAGTTTGAGCATATAGGCTTTGCCCACGGTGATGGGGCGATCGAACGGTTCTCCCGTGCGCCCGTCGTAAACTACCGTTTTACCCGGATGGTCGTTGCTAAACACCCAGTCTTTCCCGGTTTTGTCCCGCGCTTGCTGCAATTTGCCGTGCACGGTTTCCCGCGAGATCTCTTTCCCGTGCATTTCGTCGAAGGGCACCACCTTAAACCGGGCCGCCAAGTTATCGCCGGCCCAACCGAGCAAGCACTCGAAAATTTGACCCACGTTCATCCGCGAAGGTACGCCCAAGGGGTTCAACACGATATCGACAGGCGTACCGTCGGGCAAGTAGGGCATATCTTCTAAGGGCAAAATCCGGGAGATAATCCCTTTGTTGCCGTGACGACCGGCCATTTTGTCGCCCACTTGGATTTTCCGTTTTTGGGCCACGTATACCCGGACGACCATGTTGGCCCCCGGCGGCAGTTCGTCGCCTTTTTCGCGGGTGAAAATCCGCACGTCCACGACCCGCCCTTTTTCGCCGTTGGGGACGCGCAGGGAGTTGTCGCGCACGTCGCGAGCTTTTTCGCCGAAGATGGCCCGCAGCAGTTTCTCTTCGGGGGGTTGGTCGGACTCGCCTTTGGGGGTGACTTTCCCGACCAAGATTTCACCTGCTTCGACCCAAGCCCCAATGCGGACGATGCCCTCGTTATCGAGTTGGCGCAGGGCTTCTTCCCCGACGTTGGGAATTTCGCGGGTGATTTCTTCGGGGCCCAGCTTGGTTTGCCGCGCTTCGATTTCAAATTTCTCGATGTGGATGGACGTATAAACGTCATCTTGCACTAAGCGCTCGCTGATCAGGATGGCATCTTCGTAGTTGTAGCCTTCCCAGGGCATATAGGCGACCAAAATATTCTGCCCTAATGCCAGTTCGCCGCCTTCGGTGGCGCTACCGTCGGCCATGACTTGTCCGGCTTCTACTTCGTCCCCTTCAAAGACGATCGGCCGTTGGTTGAGACAGGTATCTTGGTTGGAGCGCTGGTATTTTTGCAGTTGGTACTCGATTTCGTCGGGCTGGCCGGCTTGCACTTCCCAATGGGATCCCGAGTTGCCTTCTAAGGCGAAGGGCGCATCAGGGGGCGCGGTGGGGCGCACCCGAATGCGTTCGGCATCGACATAAGTTACCACGCCAGGGGTACGGCTGACGACCACCATCCCGGAGTCGCGGGCAGCTTGAGCCTCTAACCCAGTCCCCACGAGAGGACGCTCGGGACGCAGCAGGGGCACGGCTTGGCGCTGCATATTGGATCCCATCAGGGCTCGGTTAGCATCGTCGTGCTCGAGGAAGGGGATTAAAGAGGTGGCGATCGAGATAATCTGTACGGGGGACACCGCTACAAAGTCCACCAGTTCCGGGTCGGTGGTGGTGAAGTCTTGGCGGTAGCGCACGGGCACGGGGCCCCATTCGCCTTTGATATGCCCTTCGGTATCGATGGGGATGTCGCCGGGAGCCACGCGCAGGTCGTCTTCTTCGTCGGCGGTCATGTAGAGGGCGGGGCGATCTTTGACCACTTTGCCGTCTTTGACCGGATAGTAAGGCGTTTCGATAAACCCGTAGC
>CAKZKB010000385.1 GCA_937121005.1 uncultured cyanobacterium
TGTGGAGGCTCCGCCGCCATTCTACACGAGGCCGTAGGGGCTAAGCATTCGCACCGGAAAAGGTAGAAAAAGTTCATCAGCCAGAAGGCGAATGCTTCGCCCTCTCAATTACGTTCTCGTACCTCATACCTCGTACCTCACCCCTCATACCTCGCACCTCGCAAATGCTAAAAGATCAACTATTTGCCATTTCCCTGTTTCCCTACCTCGGCTTTTTGTGGTTTATTACCAAGTCGGGGAAAACGCCGCGTCTGGCGCTGATTGGATTTTACGTGCTGTTAATTTTTGTTGCCGTGACGATTCCGGCGGGAATTTATGCTAAGAATGTATATGGCGAAGCCTTGGCGAACGTGGATTGGTTGCACGGTAGCGCCGAAGTGTTTTTAACGCTGTCTAATATTTTAGTCGTGTTGGGGTTTCGCCAAGCGATCGCGGCCGATCGTGTTGACAGTTAAGACATTTTATGGTATGGGTCGCCGCAAATGTGTAGAGACGTACCGCAGTACGCCTCTAACTTCGGAAATATTTCATTGTCGTTGGGATTTTGCCTTAAGCAATAGATAAAGCGGTTTCAAAAGCGTGGCGGTTATCGAAAATTTCAAAAGCGCGATCGAGTTGGGTGAGTTCAAAAATCATCCGAATAGCGGGGGAAACGGCACACAGACCAAATTTGCGTCCGAGGCGTTGTGCGAGACTGAAAGCGCTAACCAAAGCCATTAGTCCGGCGCTATCGAGGAATTCAACCCTTTCCATGTCCACTAAGATGGCAGGACGAGTATCGGAGGATACCGTTTTCGCCAGCTGGTCTTTGAGATCCATGGCGCTGGCCGCATCGATATGACCTGCGAGGGAAATAATCGTGGTTTGGGGTGCGGTGACAGTTGCAATCACGGTGCTTCTTTCTCCTTAACTGATGACTTGCTTTTTCAAGCTGACAATTACAACTATAGTCACTCGAAACGAAAAAGACCACCCTCATCGAGGGAATTTACTAAAACTTGCGGGTTCGCTAGGGTTTTATGAAGATTTCAGGAAGGAGGCTAAAAAGTAGCGGGTTTTACCAATTTTTCCGTCGTCTGACGGAGGGGAGAACTTAAAAGGCGATCGCGCTAAGCCTTTAGGGGAGGGAGTTGTAGGGATCGATACCGAGTTGATGCGATCGCGATCGCAAGAAAAACCGATCGCGATCGCGAATTGCCGCGATCGAGATCTCTTACAAATATCAATCTCGATCGCTATGTAAAATGCCAATTCGCGAGAGTATATGAGTACGGTTTAGGTTTATTACCCATGAACGCTACCATAGCCATTCGTCAGTTAGTCGAGAAGGCGCTCTACATCAAGCGTTTGACTCCCGACATCGAAAATGCCATCAATTCCGAACTGACTCGCCTAGGGTACATCTCCGACGTGGATTACGAAGCCCTAGAGTTGTTGATGGAAGAGATGGATAACGGTCGGATCCAACTCGTAGCCAGTCCTTGAGATGTGTCTCCATTCCTAGCTGTCTGTTGTCTTGGGGGAGAAAGTGACAGTTAGCCAGGTGTCATATCTCTAGTGTGCCAAACGAATTCCTAAAATGGCAAGGGCACTGCCAAAATTGTTTCGGCTGTCACTGAGTTGCATCTACCCTACCACTTTGAATTTTGCCCTTACCGCCGTCGGTTTCGCCAGCCATTGCGAACCAGTCGCGGCGTGCGATCGCGACGGGAAGGAATTATCGTCAAATTAGTTAGCGACGATGGTATCGTTCGCTACGGAGAAATTGCACCCTTACCGGAGTTCGGTTCGGAAACCATAGAGGCGGCGATCGCGTTTTGTCGTCGTTTAGGCGATCGCGTCTCGACTGAAACCATTCGATCGATCCCCGACACCCTACCCGCTTGTCAGTTTGGGTTCGAGTCGGCAATATTGGGATGTCAAAATTTGGCCCCTGCTTCGCTTTCTTGTAGTCGGTTGCTTCCGGCGGGTGAGGCGGCGATCGCCAAAGTTGCCAATACCCCACCTCAGAGTACATTTAAATGGAAAATTGGGGTAGAGGCGGTCGATCGCGAATTGGACATTTTGTCAGAACTGGCGCGATCGCTGCCGCCGGGAGGAAAGTTGCGCCTCGATGCCAACGGCGGTTTAAACTGGGAAACGGCCAATCGCTGGCTGGCCTGTTGCGACCAATTGGGGATAGAATTATTCGAGCAACCTCTACCCGTTGGCGAATTTGATGCCATGCAAAAATTGCGCGATCGCTACGCTACGCCGATCGCTTTAGACGAGTCGGTGGCGACGGTGACACAAATGGAACGCTGTCACCAACGGGGTTGGCGCGGAATTTTTGTCGTCAAACCTTGCATTGCTGGGTTTCCGTCGCGGTTGCGTCAATTGTGTCGAGACTGCGATCTCGATACGGTGTTTTCTTCGGTATTTGAAAGCGCGATCGCCCGAGAATTTGCCCTGCGGTTAGCGGCGACAGTGCAGAAAGTTCCCCGCGCGGTAGGATTTGGTGTAGAAGGATGGCTTGCAACCACAGATGAATAGGATGTACGCAGATGGGTTTTTGGTGACAGCGATATTTATAGAAGATAAATTGGGATGGGTTTCCGGTAACAGCGATCCCTTGTCCCCTCGTTCCTCTGGCTCTGCCAGGGAACGTAATTTTGAGGCTCTGCCTCATGTAAAATGGAGGCGGAGCCTCCACAGTGCGTT
>CAKZKB010000386.1 GCA_937121005.1 uncultured cyanobacterium
GCGTTGAAGTATCCTAGTACGGAGAAATCCCGGCAAGTAAGTCACTACTGCGAAATGCAGCAAGCCTAAACCACTGCAAGTAATGGCAGGATACAGAGCGTACCGAACTGGCTTAGTGTCGAAAAGTGCGAACGTACAAAACTCAACAAAAGTAGCGACACAGCTAGGGATTTCCTTAGCCAAGGTCGGTAGGGCAGTTTTGACTCTGCCAAAGCGGTACGATTTGGATTCTCTTTCTAAAAAGTACCGCGCCAACGGAGCGACGCGGTTTTAACCCGTTGCGGAGTTTCCGTTTAGAATCTCCCGTGCTTCAGCCGGGAGAGAAGTCAAAGCGACCGTAACCGTGTACAATTTGGGAGTACCGCTACTCGCAGGCCGGGAGCCGATGGCATGGTTAAACCCTGGATTTATTTGGTCATTTCTGTTTTCTCCGAAATTGCTTGGGCAACCAGCTTAAAAAGTACCGAAGGATTTACGCGCCTACAACCTTCAATTATCAACGTTATTGCCCTGCTGTGCAACCTGTATTTTTTGTCGGGGGCGCTTAAAGAGTTGCCTGTCAGTTTAGCTTACTCCATCTGGACGGGGTTGGGCATCATCGGTGTCACCTTTTGCGGTATCTTTTTGTATGGGGAAAGATTCGGCTGGACGCAAGCGTTCTGTACGTTTCTTATTGTTTTGGGAGCCATCGGCTTAAAAAGTCGCGCCCCGGAATAAGTTGAGATTGTAACAGCGATCGCTTGCTGGTAAAATTAGGATGAGGACAACTGCGAACAAACCCATGCGTTTTCTAAAATGGCTTTTCGGGCGATCGCGATCGCTGTTAATTTTACTCTGTGCGGCCTTTACCCTTTCGGGATGCGTCCGTTACGATGTTGGCATCGATTTTCGCAGCCAAACCAACGGCGAAATCGTCCAAAATATCCGCCTGTCAGAACGTTTGACCAGCTTTAGCGACGAAGAAGTTCGCGAGTGGACGAACAGCATCGATCGTCGGGCTCGCTTGTTGCACGGCAAAACTCGTCGCCTGAATGCAGGGAGTTTGATGGTGACAATTCCATTCTACAATGCTGAGGATCTAGAGAGCAAGTTCGACACATTTTTTAATGGCGAAAATGCTGAGAATGCGGAAGTGGCGGGCGATATCGAGTCGGACTTACCCCAACTGGCAGCCGATCTCAATGTCTTCCAAAGTAATGCCATTTTTGCCCTGCGGAATCATTTAGAACTGGACTTAGATCTGCGATCGCTCGGGGCGATTTCCTCTGGCGATACGGTAATTGTCATGCCCGACTCTCTGCTGGATCTGCGCTTTGCTTTAACTGCACCTTGGGGAAGTCGCAGCATTCCCAACCCAGACGATCCCATTGTTAGCAAACGCGAAAACGGACAGCTAATTTGGACGCTTAAACCAGGGAAAGTCAACCACATTGAAGCGGTGTTTTGGGTTCCCAGTCCCATCGGCATCGGGGCTGCGGTTGTTATCGCTTTGGCTGTAGGTTTGAGTGCTATCAAAAAGCGGATTTCTCCCTCGCCAAAACCCACCGCAGGCGAACAGAAGGACGTACCTGCAACCTAAATTTGTAGGCGATCGAGCCATTTGGCAACCTGCTGGCTAGCCACTTTCCAGTTCAAGCGATTTCGGTATTCTTGGAAAGCCGAAATCGCCAGGCGATCGTACTCTTGGGGCTGTTCCATTTTACGACAAACGTAATCGCAATAGTCAGAAGTAGGAGCATCGATCGCGAAGGTTTTGCCATTTGCATCGTCACGAATGACGCTGCTAATGCCACCGACATCAGTTGACAAACAGGGAACGCCAAAGGCATTGGCTTCGCAAAAAACATGGCCGAAACATTCCGATCGCGAGGGAACGATGAGAAAGTGAGACTCATCGAACAAGCGATGGAATTGCTGTCGTCCTTCGGGGGTTGACTTATCGATAAAACCGTGTAGTTTGGCAAATTCAGGTAATGGCGTGGGTGGCTGACAGCCGACGATCGCGATTTCGGTTTCTACCCCCCTCGCGTTCAATTCTCGCGCCACAGTTAGGGCGATATCTCCTCCTTTGCGTTCCCAGTCTACACCGATAAAAAGCAGTTTGCACGGCTGCTGCGGCTTGGCGGCGATCGCGGTTTGAATCTCATCTAGGCTGCGATCGCTGTCGATATTGGCTCCAAACGGCACAATTTTAATTTTATTCGCATCGGTGTTATACTGCTCGATCGCCGTGCGTGCCGTCCATTCGGAAGAGAACAACAACAGATCGCAGCGATCGAGGGTTTGGCGATCGAGTAACTGTAAATGTTCTTGCGTTTCCGGGCACAAGCGAGCATAATCGGGATAGAAATCCATTAGTCCAGCATAGAGCGTATCGACCCAAAGCACTAAAGGGCGATCGCACTCTAGAAAAGAGATTAAATTGATGTCGGGACTGAGAACAACATCGACATTTGTTCTCGCCAACCACTGCGAAAAGCGATCGGCATAATACCGACTAACGGCCGGTTCTGCCCAGGGATGGTAAACTTGTTGGGAGAACGTGCGATAGTATTTTGATTTTAGTTTGAACTTAAAGGCGATCGCTGGCGGTTCGACAGTACAAACCTGGAGCGATCGGGCAACAGTTTGTAACCCTTTTACCATATAAGCGCACCGTCCGCCGTGACCCGTTTGGTGTTTGGCCACAGGTGCGTTCGGATCGATAATAAAATTGGTTAAATAGGCAATATCCATTCATATCCCCCTGTAGGGGCTAAGCATTGTCACCGAAAAATGAAGTTTGCTGTTAAAATGCGAATAGACAATGCTTCGCCCACTTCCAGTAACAATTTTTCCTTAATGAAATGATACGATAAAACATTGTTGCCGAAAAATGAGGTTCATTGTTAAACTGTACATAGACAATGCTTCGATCGCCGCCAGTGACAATTTTTCCTTATAATCCACGATCCAATCTGATACACTTGGGATTGGGCGAGGCATTCACCAACTTAGTTATCAACAGGATTGTTAATTGACTTGTGTGAATGCCTAGCCCCTACAGTCAATCGTACACTTGTTAGGTTGTCGAGGCTCTGCCTCATGTAAAATGGAGGCGGAGCCTCCACAGTTCGTTGCGCCCCAGAGGAACGCAACGAGGGGGAAGCGTAGGGGCGATCGTACAATTGTTAGGTTGGGTCGCGATCGTACATGACGCGAGCATCAATTCCTAGATCGCGTAAATTGTCCGAGAGATCTTCGGCCTCAGAGCGATCGCTGTACAATCCCGCATTGATATAATTGCCGCGACGATCGTCATCAACAATTTGCGCTTGATGTCGGTATCCGCATCGCCATAATGCTTGGTTAACGTAGTGAAGATCGTCGTTAACTTCGTGAATTAAAGCCCGATTTACGTCGCTAATCAAGTAAGAATTACGGCGTACATTCCGACGCATGGGAACGACAACGACATACCGTTCTGAGTTTTGGTTGTCGTAGATGTAATTTTCCAACCGCGAGAGCAAAAAGCGATCGACAACCCCATCGATAGGTAAATCTTCTTCGGCTTGAAACTTCCTTACAGCGTCTCGAGTTCGTTCGTCAAATACCCCCGTAATACTTCCACCATAAAAACCCGCTTCGCGCAGGCGAGTTTGAAGGATGCGAACGTCAAAACCAGCACGCGGCGGATGAGAAGGGTATCGATATTGCGTGTCTCCAGGTAAGTTTTCTGGGGAAATCGGACGGGAAACGCCCCAGTGCGACAAACAGGCTTCGCGTAAAGCCGCACGAGTTTGACGGCCAACTTCTCCATCAACGCTTAATTTTTGAGTGCGTTGAAACTGCAAAACTGCGGCTTCTGTTTCGCGATCGAATATACCTGTATCGCGCACGTAATAGTAACCCAAATTGTGCAACATTTGTTGCAGATTTCGCACCTCCGGATCCCAAGAACCAATGCGGAGGGTACGACCTCCTAAGTCACTCGCACAAACGCGGGGATAGGTTTGGGCCAAAACCCGATCGCCGCCGACACTGGCGACGATCGCTTCGCTAACCAGGCTTAACGCCACCAGGGTCATTCCCACAGACAACCAACGCGATCTCGTTCTTGAAGACAGCGATCGCCACTGGATCGTCTCAAAAAAGGCGCGACTTTGGGACTCCCGAAATAGAGGCGTATTGGTTTGCCACTCGTAAGCGGCGGCTAAATGCACGTATGCCAATATGTCAATCATGGGGCGATGGTAAAAATCGTTTGCCGAGACAATCTTAGAGGATAGCGGCGCGATCGCTGCATCGAATTACACAAAATTTATCAAATTTGCCATAAAGATGAAAATTCACAAAAGATGTAGTATGATGTAATATGTAGATTTTTAGGGGCCAGCCGCCATGACGAAATTACTCGATCGCGTTCTCGTTGTCGATATCGAAGCCACCTGCTGGGAGAAGAAACCCCCCGCCGGACAAGAAAGCGAAATTATCGAAATTGGCATTTGTCCGGTGGTTGTGGAGACTCGAGAACCTTTAGAAAAGTATAGCATTCTCGTACAACCGCAGCGATCGACTGTTAGCGAATTTTGTACCCAACTGACAACGCTGACGCAAACCCAAGTCGATGATGGCGTGTCTTTTTTTGAAGCCTGCCAACGACTGAGAAAAGAGTTTCTGTCGCGCGATCGCGTTTGGGCCAGCTACGGCGATTACGATCGGCGAATGTTCGAGAAACAATGTCAAGCCTTGGGGGTAAAATATCCCTTTGGCACTCGCCATCTCAATGTAAAAACCTTGTTTGCGATCGCCCTATCTCTACCCAAAGAAGTAGGAATGCCAACCGCTTTGGAACTGCTGAACCTTCCCTTAGAAGGAACCCACCATCGCGGTGATGACGATGCTTGGAACATCGCCCGTTTGTTGTGCGAAATTTTGAGGCGATCGAGGTCTTGACATCTCGTTCCAATTTGCTGTAGGGTGGTCATTGCCTACCTACCGATCGTGTTGCTCGACCATCCATGTCTGACCATTCTGCATCATCTTCTCCTAACTTACTTTCGTCCTTTACTTTAGGCGATCTGACCTTAAAAAATCGCGTCGTCATGGCTCCTCTCACCCGAGGGCGAGCCGGGGAAGAACGAATGCCTAATGCAATGATGGCAGAATATTATTCTCAACGGGCTGGCGCGGGTTTAATTATATCAGAAGCGACCGTCGTTTCGCCACAGGCTAACGGTTGGCTACACTCGCCTGCGATTTATTCCGACGATCGCGCCCAGGCCTGGCAGCAAATTGTCGAAGCCGTCCACAAAAAAGGCACGCCAATCTTTTTACAGCTTTGGCACTGCGGTCGGGCTTCTCATAGCAGTTTCCAGGAAAACGGACAGTTACCTGTGTCCGCGTCTGCGATTAAAATTAATGACGATTACATTCATACCCCCATCGGCAAGCAACCTTACGAAACCCCTCGCCCCCTAGAAACCGAAGAAGTTCCGATGGTTGTCGAAGACTATCGGCGGGCGACCGAACGGGCAAAAATGGCCGGCTTCGATGGTGTCGAAGTTCACAGTGCCAACGGCTATCTCATCGATCAGTTTTTGCAGTCAAAAAGCAACCATCGCGACGATCGCTACGGTGGCAGCATCGAGAATCGCTATCAGTTCCTCAAAGAAATTGTCGAAGCGGTAATTACCGTTTTCCCCGCCAACCGCGTCGGCGTTCGCTTCGCCCCCAACGGCAGTTTTAACGATATGGGTTCCCCCGACTATCGCGAAACATTCCTCTACGCAGCGCAGCAGTTAAACGCTTACGGTTTGGCTTACCTGCACGTTATGGATGGTTTAGAATTCGGCTTCCACGAGTTGGGCGAACCGATGACCCTGGCCGAATTTCGGCAAGTTTTCGATGGGGCGCTAATTGGCAATTGCGGTTACACGCAAGAGAAAGCCGAAACCGCCATTCGCGACGGGAATGCCGATCTAATCGCCTTCGGACGACCTTATATCAGCAACCCCGACTTAGCCGAACGCTTCGCCCACGACTGGCCTTTAGAACCGCCTGCGAGTATGGATATTTGGTATTCTTTTGGCAAAGAAGGATATATCGATTTTCCCAAATACCAAGAATCGGAGTTGTCTAAAAGTTGATGAAATAAACGCTCTCTTCAAAAAGAAACCCAGTTCCTGAAAAATACCCAGTTAGGGAGCGAATAATTTACAGTTGGGGAGCAAGATGCTCCCACTGCCAAACCTAATATGGGCAAATATTACCATTGATACCATTTTCTGAAAATGTTGTTACACTTGGGATTGGGCAAACGCCGTTTGCCCCTACACGGACAATTCTCCATCTGTTGCATTAATTCTGGAAATCGGTATGATACAAGCCTCGGACTTCAGCCCGAGGAATTGTTCATTGCTCATTGCTCATTGCTCATTGATAGGATACAAGCTGTAGGTTGGGTAGAGGAACGATACCCAACGCCATCAATGCGCGGTTGTTGGGGGGGAGTGGCAAAATATCTGTCGCCGGGGATACGCGATCGCGCGATCTCTGATAAAATGCCTATGTAAGAGGGTGCACTTCTCCGACGGGAGACATAACGCAAACGACGGGTTTGCGCTAGAGCCACGCGCCTTCGGCTTCGGGAACTCCGTTACCGAACCTTTTCTGTCAGAACGCACACAGGGTGAATGAGAACACAAGCGCATCTAACCGTCAACAGCGATTTACAAGTTTTGAGTCGAGTGCAAGGATGGTTTGAAGGGTTTTGCAGCCGCTTCAACCTCGATGCTTCGGGGACTGACATTTCCATGTACGGGCTAAAACTGGCTCTGGTTGAGGGTTTCACCAATGCCGTGCGCCACGCCCACTACCAACTGCCCCCGGAAACCGAAATCGACTTGGAACTGACGCTACAAGATAACCGCGTCCGCGTCTGTATTTGGGATCGCGGCGCACCCTTCGACCCGGAAACCATGGACGAACCGGAACCGGGCACCCTGCGTCAAGGGGGTTACGGCTGGTTTCTCCTTCGTCGCCTGGCCGATCGCGTTGCCTACCAGCGTTGTGGCGACGCGGGAAATTGCCTGTCGATCGAAAAAGAACTGCCCGCCTTAGCCGTCGATCGCCTGCCAGAACGGGCCTGCGCTTAGCATAGTAAAATAGCTTGTATGAACAAACAGCAGTCTACGATCGCCGTCGTTATCGCTCTGGTTGCAGTCGCCATTTTCGTCTTGGTGACGGTGCCCCTCAATTTGGGCTTAGACCTGCAAGGTGGAGCCCAACTGACCCTACAGGCGCAAGCCAGCGAGGAAGTGCCGACGGTGGGCGAACGGGAAATGGAAGCGGTGTTAAGCGTGGTTCGCAACCGGGTTGATGGCTTGGGAGTCAGCGAACCCGTCGTCCAGACAGTGGGCAGCGATCGCATTTTAGTCCAGTTA
>CAKZKB010000387.1 GCA_937121005.1 uncultured cyanobacterium
ATCATGCAACTCGCCGAGATGGTGCAGGAGATCGCGGGCAACAAGTGCACGATCGGATCGGGAGTTTCGGGGTTAAATTCGGAACTGTGGGCCTGGGTTAATCCCCCTAGGTGACGCGCCCATTCAATGGCGGCGCATTGCATTCCCAAGCACAATCCTAAAAAGGGAATGTGGCGCGATCGGGCAAATTCAATGGCAGCAATTTTGCCTTCTACACCGCGAATACCGAACCCACCGGGGACGATAATTCCGGCTGCGTCGCTGAGGTATTTTTCTGCACCTTCCGTTTCTACATCTTCAGCATCGATCCAGCGTAACTTGACGTTACTGTTGTTAGCAATTCCGGCGTGACGCAGGGCTTCTACCACTGATAAATACGCATCGCCAAGTTGCACGTATTTACCGACAATGGCGATCTCAACTTCGCGAGAGGGATGGTACAGGCGATCGACCAATGTTTGCCATCGGGCCAGATCCAGGGGACGATCTTCTAAATTCAGTTGCTCGATCGCGGTGCGAGCGAAGCCTTCTCGTTCTAAAATTAAAGGGACTTCGTAAATACTATCGGCATCGGGGGCAGTAATCACGCATTCAACGGGAACGTCGCAAAATTCCGAGAGTTTTTCTTTGATCCCCGAATACAAGGCGCGATAGCAACGACATACCAACATATCCGGCTGAATTCCGATCGATCGCAGTTCTTTAACCGAATGCTGCGTCGGTTTTGTCTTCATTTCTCCAGCCGATGGAATCCAGGGAATTAGGGTGACGTGAACGTATAAAATATTGCGACGACCGACATCTTTGCGAAACTGGCGGATCGCTTCTAAAAAAGGCAAGGATTCGATGTCGCCAACGGTGCCACCGATTTCTGTAATTACCACATCGGGGTTAGTATTTTTAGCGACGCGGTGAATGCGTTCGCGAATTTCTCCGGTGATGTGGGGAATCACTTGTACGGTTCCCCCTTGATAGTTTCCTCGTCGTTCTTTGTTGATCACCGACTGATAAATCGATCCGGTTGTGACGCTGTTGAGGCGCGACATGGAGGTATCGGTAAAGCGTTCGTAGTGTCCCAAATCTAAATCGGTTTCTGCCCCATCTTGGGTGACAAACACTTCCCCATGTTGGTAGGGACTCATAGTTCCCGGATCGACGTTAATGTAGGGATCGAGTTTGAGAATGGAAACGGAGTAGTCCCGCGATTTTAGCAGTCGCCCCAAACTGGCGGCGACAATTCCTTTTCCGATGCTGGAGACCACTCCTCCCGTTACGAAGACGAATTTAGTCATTTCAATGAGCAATGAACAATGAACAATACATCGGGCTTTAGTTAGAGTTAAGGGGATAGCGAACAGGTTTTCGGTCTCCCGAACGAACTTGGGGGCTCGTATTCACGATGTTCTCGGTCGCGGTTTCTCAGCTACGTGCGATCGCGGCGACTACTCTGCCATTATGCCACAAGTCGCGATCGTCAGTGCAATTATTTTGACGATCGCTGTTCGGGTATCCTAGTATATACTGGTGTAGAGTGTAGAAACCGCTCAGTCGATCGACTCTGACGGTTATCCCAATTTACAGAATTGATTCAACAGATGAAAATCTAGATGTAGGGGCGATTCGCGAATCGCCCCTACAGTTTTTGGAGAACGATCTTCATTCAGGGAACGAGAAACCGCCGATACCACCATAATAGGGGACTGTAGGCTTTGCCAATTTGAGACTCTAACTCGCAGCGTTTGCCCAAATTAGTCTCTAATTCTTGTTGGTATTCTACATAGTATCGCCATGCTTTCCAACCATTATAGATCGCATAAGCGGGGGCAAGCAAGCGAACGACAGGACGCTGCCAAGCCTGGTGGCGTGCCACGCGGGTAAGATGGGTTGACAAACCGTAACCGCGAGCCAATTTTTGGATATATTCGGGATCCAAACGATCTTGAGGAATGTGATGCCACACTTCCATTTTCGGATTGTACCATACTTCCCAGTCGCTATTTTGAATGTAAAACATAACTTCGGCATCTTCGCCAGCCGCCATTGTCTTGGGATCGCGTCCTTTAATGAGTAGTTGTTCGGCTGGGGGGATGTTTTCTCGCCATGCTTGTTTTCGCACCACCGAACCGGGGGCAGCCGGAATCCGACGCGGCGTATCCGATCGCTTAAAATGAAGGGGATACGGCCCGTAGTTGTAAATGGTAAGATAGAGTTTGATACTGTTAAAATAGGGTGGCGGTTCTTCGTCGAGTAAGGGGTGAATAATGCCGCCAAAGGCTCCCATACGCGGACGATCGCGGCCGAATTTGTAAGCCTCGTGCAGCCAATTGGCAGCAGGCAAACTATCGTCATCTAAAAAGCCCACGAACTCGCGACTTTTGGACTCTAAAACCGCCCGATCGCGAGCGTAAGCCGGCCCTTGTCGCGGTTCAAAAATATAGCGAATTTGGCTGTCCGATCGCCAGTTGCGAGCGTATTTTTCCACCACAGCGGCCGTATTGTCGCTACTGTTATTATCAATGACTAAAACTTCCCAGTCAATGCCTTGGGTTTCCGCTTGAACCGCAAGGCGATCGAATACTTCTCCAATGCGATCGCCGCCGTTATACGTGCAAATAGCTACAGTAAAGTCCATAAATGTTGTGTTGCTTTATCGGCGAGCCCCGTATTTCCAAAGGTAAAATGGACTCAGAAAGCTATAGAGAAATAATTGGGTTTCGCACTCGGCCGCCAGATCGAATTGGGTGCGATATGTCCACCAATGACGAAGCAATTTTCGCAGATCGTTGAGGGCATAAAGCACTAAAGCAAAAGGACGCTGCCATAGAGACACGCTTAACATTCGCGTGCGAAAGCGGCTCAAACCAATGCCGCGACATAAGGGGATTAAATACTCTTTTTGCAAGCGACTGGCAGGAATGCGATGGTAGACGATCGCGCTAGGAACGTACCAAATTTCCCATCCGGCTCGTTGGATGTAGAGCAAGGCTTCTAAGTCTTCGCCTGCGAGCATTTTACCACCGATGCGACCTAATAAAACTAGGCGATCGGGAACGGATTCTCGCCATGCTTGCTTGCGAACCACCAAACCCGCACCAGGGGGTAACAGCTTCGTTTTCGGTGCGAACAATTGCGGTTTCGATCCCAGATCGCTGAGTGCCAAGAGGGGAGCAATGCGGTAAAAATTGTCAGGTGGCGGCACTTCAAAATCGCCGTGAATGCGACTGCCAAAAACTGCCGCCTGCGGGTGCGATCGCGCCGCATCAATCATTTCTACAACCCAATTTTCGGTGGGTAAATTGTCGTCGTCGAGAAATCCCACCCAGTCCGACGTTGCCGTATCGATGGCTTTTTGTCTGGCAAATGCCAATCCTTGTTGGGGTTGGCGACAGTATTTTAAGGGAACGCTGTAGGCCCAGTTTTTTTGGTAGTCTCGTACTACTTCAGCCGTATTGTCGCTGCTGTTGTTGTCAACAACAAGAATCTCCCAGGTAATTTTTTGGGCCGGTTGTTCCAGGGTAAAATCGCAGCACGCTTGCAGGCGATCGAGAACTCTGGGTAAGCGGCTTGCACCGTTGTAGGTACAAATGGCAACCGTAAAATCCATAATCTTTGTCTTAAAAAGAAGCAGTGGTTCGGGAAGGGACTGGAATATGCCAGCCGAGGCGAGCGATCGCCCGAGACACCCTAAAAGATTGCACCCGAAGGGCAGACTAAAGCATTAAGTCGAGCCAAGTCTATTTAGATTATACTCTCGAGGGAGGCAATTGCCAAGCGATCGCGCTATCCCTACGCCTTTAGGCGCGGAAAATGTCCTCGGGGTCGAGTTCGCAGACAAAATCGTAGTTAAACCGCAAAGCATTGGCATGGCGGATAATCGTAAATCCGAAGTGAATGGCGACTTCGGCGGCAAAGGTTGCCATTACTAATTCGGTGAGTTTTTTGCCGCGAATATTGGGGATTTGCACGAAGTAGTCGCGCTTGGCAAAAAACTTTTTCTTGTCTTTGGGAACCACAATGCCGTTGAGGGTATGAGCGTGTTGGATGGGTTTGATATAAGTATAAAAGAAGTCTTCTTGATTGCTTTGGATCGAGCACAAGCGTTCGTGCTGCTTCCAACTCATTTGGAAGAGCATTTTAAGCAGTTCAAATCCGAGAATGTAGTTAAAGGAGTTATTGATTTCTTCCGTGTTTCCCATCAATTCAATGGCAGCTTCTAGGTATTCTGTGGGCTGGCGGCGCAGATCTTGAGCGCAGTGAATGTAAAACTGACGGATATACTTTCGCAGTACAGATTCGGTTAATTGAGTATCGATACGATACAATTGAAGATAGCGATCGACCTTTTGTTTGGTGTCGCGATCTTCGAGCAACCGCGTTACCAACCCATCCGCCGTATATTCGTTGAGAAATTGAGCTTGCTGTTCGGGAGTCGCCGCACAAAGTAAATGGCACAACGATAGAACGTAGCGACGTTCGTTCCATCCCAATCCTTCGGCCCATTTTTTCGCTTCTTTGGGGAGAAAATCAAAAATTCGACTGGAGAATTGAGCGGAATTTCCGAGTAAGCGATCGAGGGAATATTGTTCGGTTGACATAGCGATCGATCTTCCTTGCACCGTGTTCGATGGGTTGCCCCGGTAGACTTAAAACTGGTTCGCTCGCACCCTTATATTATCTATGGTGGCACGAAAAGGCGGCAATGCGGTTTCCCGACTCCTTAAAATTGATAAAATTGATGTTTTTTTGGCGATCGCGCTGTGATATGATGGGATCCAGAACGCGATCGCGGCGAAATTCCCTAAAATTTGGACTATGACTCGCTACCAAGCTCGGATTTACGTGACATTGCGCCCTTCAGTTCTCGATCCGGCGGGGGTCGCCGTGCGATCGGGGCTGCAACAATTAGGCTATACTGGCGTAGAGGACGTGCGAGTGGGCAAGTACGTGGAACTATCGCTAGAGGCTGCCAATGAAACAGAGGCTCGCACTCAACTCGACGGGATGTGCGATCGCTTGCTAGCCAACCCGGTTATCGAGAACTATCGCTTTGAAATTACTGAGGCGGCGATCGTCTAAATTTTTTCGTCTAACCTTTGATTTGGCGATCGCGAAACAAACCAGGGGGTGCGATCGTCTTTGTATTTTACCCGATCTGCAACGGTTAGGTGGCTATGTTTGAAACGATTCCGGGCTCGCCTTTTTTTGTAACGGGAATCCCCAACGCGATCGACCTCGGCGATCTCAACGGGGATGGTATTCTGGACTTAGCCGTTGCCAATGGAAATGGCAGCGTCTCCGTACTGTTGGGAAATGGCTTTGGCGGTTTTGGAGGCGCGATCGCGATTCCAGTTTCCGCAGCAGCCAACGATATTAGCTTACTCGATCTTAACGCCGATGGCAACCTCGATTTTGCGGTCGCACTCAACGATCGCGTTTCCATTTTATTGGGTGACGGTGCGGGAGGTATTGCTGCGGCGACAAACTTCACCGTCGGGATGGAAATTAGCGAGATCGCGATCGCCGATTTTAACAATGACGGAATTGCCGATATTGTTGCCGCTAACCGCAGTGGCGTTCCCAATATTTCGGTTTTAGTCGGAGACGGTGCGGGTAATTTTACGACAGCGAGTTTGAGTTCGGGTTTGACAGATGCTAACGCGATCGCCACTGGCGATTTTAACCGCGATGGCAGGTTGGATATTGTCACAGCAAGCTCGACAAGCGATCGCCTTTCGGTACTGTTGAGTGATGCTGTCTCGAATACCTTCAACGATCCGGTATTCTTGCCCGTTGAAGAGCCAGTCGATATCGCGGTTGCCGATCTCAATGGGGATCTCAATCTCGATATTGTAACCGCAAATGGCGATCGAGGCAACATTACCGTTTTTCTTGGCAACGCCTCGGGCAACTTTAGCTTCTTCTCCAATTTTGCTGTCCCCGACGCACCGAGAACTCTAAGTCTTTCTGATGTCAACGGCGATGGTATTTTCGATGTCGTCACTGGCAACACCAACAGCACGGCTTCTATATTAATAGGGAACGGTGCAGGTGGTTTTGGTGTCGCCGAAAGTTTCGGGACGATCGTCAATTCTCGCGATCTTGCTGTTGGCGATTTCAACAGCGATGGCTTGCCCGATCTTACCACAGTCAATGCAGCTAATGGCGGTGTTGTTTCCCTTCTCACCAATGTCGGTATTCCCGGCATCTTGCAATTTGGGTCGCCCGAGTTTTCCGTTGTCGAAGGGCAGCAAAATCTCATTGTCACCGTATCTCGTAGCGGTGGCAGTTCTGGAGCCGTCAGTGCCACCATTGCTTTAGGCGACAACACTGCGATCGCTCCTGCGGACTACGACTCCACGCCAATTTTAGTCGAATTCGGCGATGGCGATAGCGATACCAAAATTATTGCTATTCCCATTGTAGACGATGCCGCAGTTGAAGGCAACGAGACCGTTAATTTAGCACTGGTTAATCCAACAGGCGGTACGACAATCGGCGATCGCGCCACCGCCACCTTGACGATCGTCGATAACGATATCAGTGCCGAACCTCCTGTCAACTTAAACTTCAATTTTGATGGCATTGGCGACTTAACTGCCATTGAAAATACCTTTTTATCTCAAGGAATCGGTTTTTCAAACAATGCCATCTCTCTGGTCGAGTTTGGTATTGACGGACGGGGTAACTTCCAAAATCCGCCAACCGGAAACGAAGTTTTAACCTACGCAACTGGAGACGCGATCGCGATCGATTTCACCGACACCATTCCCGTCCTCGGGTCTGGAGAGATTTCCTTTGCTTATACCTCTCCTCATGTTAACCATACCATTGAAGTTCTCGATGCGAATAATAACGTACTGACATCTGTCATCTTACCCAGAACACCATTAGGAACGGCTGGAGAATTCGGTAACTTCATTTCCTCTTCTGTCAACTTTGCGGGGAACGCGCGATCGATCCGAATGGGTTCTCTTGCGCGTCAAATTGGCATCGACGATTTGCAATTTACCCTACAACCGCCAGGAACCAGTATCGATCCCGATATTGTCAACAATCCGCCTACCGATATCGTCCTTTCTAACAACGCGATCGCCGAAAATAGCGACAGCAATACCCTAGTGGGAACGCTCACCACCGTTGATGCCGATATCGACGACACGCATACCTATACCCTCCTCGACGATAGTGAAGGACGATTCGCCATTGATGGAAATCGCCTCATTGTCGCCGAGAATGCCATCTTAGATTTTGAAACCGATCCGGTGCAAATGGTGACGGTTCGCACCCAAGACAGCAACGGAGCCACCTTTATTAAAACCTTTACCGTCGTTATCACAGACGTACCCGAAGGCACTCCCAGCCTGCCCCCCACCGACATCAATTTAACCAACAATACGATTCCCGAAAATAGCGACAATGGCGCGATCGTCGGCGGACTTTTCGTCACCGATCCCGATGTTGGCGATACCCACACTTTAACCCTACTCGACGATGCTGACGGACGCTTTACCCTAGATGAAAATCGCCTGGTTGTCGCCAATGGAATGCTGCTCGATTTTGAAACCAATGGTAGCCATGCTGTCACCATTCGCGCCACCGACTCCGGCGGTTTAATCTTCGATGAAACCTTTATCATTACCGTTGAAGATGTGTTTGAAGCTGGATCGGCTCCCGTTGCTGGCGACGATACCCTTTTCATCGATACTGTTATCGGAACTGTCGATAACGATGCGATCGTCTATGGAAATGCCTCGAATGCCAGTGTTGCCACCAACGACGATACCTTACTGTTCAACGATTTCGATCCCGAAGGCGATACCCTCACCATTGCAGGTGTTAGCAACCCCGTCAACGGAAGCGTCAACCGCGACAGTTTGAGTGGCAATATTGTCTTTTCCACCTCAGATAACTTTCCAGGAACGGGCAGTTTTGAATATACCGTTGCCGATGTAAATGGTAACGTGGATACGGGACTCGTAACTGCCATTGGCTCCGTTTCTGCGATCGATGGGTTAGAAGGAGACGACACCCTAATTCTTCCCGGTTTCGTTAGCGTCGATCTTGCGGGTACGAGCGACCAAACATTAGGCGATACCATTACCGTAACTAACTTTGAAAACGTTTTGGGATCTCCTGAAGGCGATCGCTTGTTTGGCGACAACAACAATAACCGCTTGTTTGGAGAAGGTGGCGACGACTTCATCGACGGACGTTTGGGAAGCGATACCCTTGACGGTGGAGCAGGAAATGATAATATTTTTGCATCGGGTGCTAATTCCTCTTTATCTGGTGGCGATGGTAACGATAATCTCGTTGCTTCCGGTGGAAACAGTACCCTAACCGGAGGTGCGGGTAACGACAGCTTAGTATCGGGTGTTGACAATCTTTTACTTGGAGGAGACGGCGACGATACCTTAATTGCCTCCAGTGGTGACGAAACGCTGTTCGGTGGTTTGGGAGATGATTTTCTAGAAGGGAATGGGGGATCGAACGTCTTTGCATTTAACAGTTCTTTGGAAGGAGTTGATGAAATTGGTAGTTTTTCCATTTTTGAAGATCGTATTTTTGTTTCTGCGGTTGGCTTTGGTGGCGGTTTGACTCCCGGCGTACTAGGATCGAACCAGTTTAAAATGGGAACGATGGCTACTGATGCCGACGATCGCTTTATCCACGAGCCCTTTATAGGGGCTGGATTACTCTTTTTCGATCCCGATGGTATTGGGCCAGCGCCTCAAGTGCCGATCGCTGAGATATCTGGAGTTTTTATTGATAGCAACAACATCATCATATTTTAGTGACATCTAACCTCAGTCATTTCGCGTCTTCGATCGAAACCTGCCTGTATCGGTTAACTCAGATCGAATTTGTAAGTATTCAGGTGGTACAGAGAAACCCGGTTTCTAAAGGGAAAAACTTGGATTTTGTCCGGCTATAAGCGAGAAACCGGGTTTCTACACCCGTTTAGCCTAGTATACCTGAATCCTTACCCCTGAATAGTTACTCGAATTTGCGATCGCGGATTTCACCTTATCAATATTTGTGGTAAAATCAAAAGGTTCCGATCGCCAATATCGGGTATAATAGCCGGGAGCCACTCGACTCCCCTCTAGCACTGTCAATATGAAATTCAATCCGATCGTCGCCCTGACAGCATTTCTGCTGCTCGCCATGGTAGGAGCCGGACTGGGGAGCGCCAGATGGGGATTCACCATCGGCCGGGAAGCCTTGCAAGGGGTCACGCAACCGGACGTGCGACCGACCGATCGCCTGGCCGACAGCAGCGCCGGCCAGCGCCAAGGGCAAGCCGTCCCCTTCCTCAACGAAGAGCAAATCCTCGATCGCGTCCGCACGCAAATTGACAATCCCAACGCCGTCCCCGCCGAGGAAGCCGAGGTGGAGTCCGACGGTACTGAAGTTGTCGAAGAAACGGAGTAAGCCCTCGTTCGTGGCGAACCAGCACTTATGAGCTTTGCGCCAGAACCCGATCGCGAGTTGGGTTTGCCGTTTTCGATCGCCCCCAAACAGTGGTGGCAGCTAGCCCCCCTAGCCACCGCCGCCGTCGTCGAGGGCACTGCGGCCGCTAGTTTGAATTGGCAAGATCTGGGAATGCGCCTGGTGTGGGTGCTAGCCCTAATTGCCATTAACGCCTTTTTTGTGGCCGCCGAATTTTCCATGGTGGCGGTACGGCGATCGCGGATCGACCAGCTAGTGGACGCAGGAGATCTCTCCGCCAAAACCGTCCAAGACCTGCAACGCCATCTCGATCGCCTCCTGTCTACCACCCAAATTGGCATCACCCTCTCCAGCTTAGCCCTGGGGTGGATTGGGGAACGCACCCTAGCCGTATTCGTAGGAGTCATCATCTCTCGCTTGCCCCTGGCGGCTGACGTGCGCCAAATTCTCACCCATATTGTCGCCCTTCCCCTGGCCTTTTTGCTGCTGGCGTACCTGCAAATTGTCCTGGGGGAACTGTGTCCGAAAGCCGTCGCCTTGCTCTATTCTGAGTTTATGGCTCGCTTGCTAGGCCCCCCGAGCCTGGTGATTTCCCGGATTTTCAACCCCTTCGTCTGGACGCTCAACCAGTCTACCCGCGGCCTGTTGCGGCTGTTTGGCGTGCGCTATCCCAACCCCACCGGGGCCAACCGCGTCACTCCCGAAGAATTGCAGCGCATTATCGCCACCGAAGGGGAGTCAGCCGGGTTAGAAGAAGAAGAACGCGAACTCCTCAACAACGTCTTTGAATTTGGCGATGTTTGCGCTGATGAAGTGATGGTGCCTCGGACGAGTATCGTGGCGATCCCAAATACCGCCACCTTTCAGGAGTTGCTCGATACCGTCGCCAGTTGCGGTCATTCTCGCTATCCCATTATCGGCGAGTCCCTCGATGACATTCGCGGCATTATTGATTTTAAGGAACTGGCCCGACCCTTGGCACGCGGACGCTTAACCCTCACTTCTCCCGTGCGACCCTGGATCCGTCCGGCCCGGTTCGTCCCCGAATATACCCGCCTCAGCGAACTGTTACCCATGATGCAGCGATCGCACCATCCTATGGTGGCGATCGTCGATGAATTTGGCGGTACGGCCGGTTTGGTGACGCTACAAGACCTCATCGATCGCATTTTAGGCGATCGCTACGAAGGCGAAGACGTTGCCGACTCCGACGTACAAATTATCGAAGATGGTTCGTTTCTCGTCCAAGCACAATTGGATATCGAAGAAGTCAACGAACTGCTCGATTTAGATTTACCCATCACCGACGACTACCAAACTTTGGGCGGCTTTGTCATTTTTCAAATGCAAAAAATCCCCGAAATTGGGGAGACATTGACTTACGAAAACTTGGAAATGACCGTGCGATCGGCCGACGGCCCCCGACTGCATCAAATTGTCGTTTATCGGCGGGAAGTGCCCCCGCCAGCGCAAATGTTACCCGAAACAATTTCTGTAGCTAAAGTTTGGGATTT
Organism: uncultured cyanobacterium; assembly: GCA_937121005.1. GTDB lineage: Bacteria > Cyanobacteriota > Cyanobacteriia > Cyanobacteriales > Geitlerinemataceae > CAKZKB01. The sequence goes on from CAKZKB010000387.1 coordinate 10,968, forward strand.
G
>CAKZKB010000388.1 GCA_937121005.1 uncultured cyanobacterium
ACTACGACGGCTGGACTGGCGAACTGGCTTACGCCGAGTCCGTTTCCTTGCCGCCAGAACTGGCTGAAACGCAAACAGTGAGTCTGTCCCACCCCTATTATTGGGCTGGCTTCTCAGCCATTGGCAGCCCTTGGTAAACCGCGATCGCGTATCTAAATAATGACCGGAAAGAACATAGAGACAAACCTTCTGACTTCAGCCAGAGGTGTTGCTCGTTGCTCATTGCTCATTGTTCATTGTTCATTGTTCATTGTTCATTGCTCGTTGATATGGCTAATATTACCGACAAAATTCGCCAACAATTCGATCGACTCCCCTACCCCAACCATCCCCTAGAGGCGATGCCCAGTCGCAGGGAATTTTACCGCCACGATATCGCGACTCCATTTTATCTCAAATACCAAAAGGTAGTTGCGCCTTCAGAAAAAGTTATCCTAGATGCGGGTTGTGGAAGCGGTTATAAAGCACTCGTTTTGGCGAAAGCCAATCCGGGAGCTAAAATTGTCGGCATCGATCTCTCTCCCGAGTCCGTTAAACTCGCTCGCACTCGCCTTCAGGATCGCGGGATTGAAAACGCCGAGTTTCACGCTTTATCGATTGAAGATCTGCCCCAATTGGGAATGAAATTTGACTATATCAATTGCGATGAGGTCTTGTATTTATTGCCCGATCCGATCGCGGGACTGCAAGCGATGCAATCCGTTCTCAATCCCGATGGCATTATTCGGGCTAACCTGCACAGCCGTTTCCAGCGCGAGCGATATTTCCGCGCTCAGGAGTTGTGTCGATCGCTCGGATTGATGGAAGCCAGTCCGGGAGACCTAGAAATCGAGCTTCTCGAAGAAACAATGGCGGCCTTAAAAGACGATGTGAGCTTAAAGAAAAATAGCTGGGTGTCGATAAAAGGCAACGAAGAAAAAATTTTAGCCAATTATATGCTGCAAGGCGATCGCGGTTTTACCATTAACGATCTCTTTGCCATGCTAGAGCGATCGCAACTCGAATTTATTGCCATGGTGAACTGGCGACAGTGGGAGATTACCCAGTTGTTTCAAAACCCCGACGATCTGCCCGCTTTCGTGGCCATGGGACTGTCTGAAGCCACGCCCGAAGAACAATTGCACCTGTTCGAGTTGTTGCACCCCGTCCATCGCCTGCTCGATTTTTGGTGCGGACATCCCCGAACCGATGGCGAATTCCTCGCCGTTGACGAATGGGAAGACGAACAGTGGCAAAACGCGATCGCCTACCTGCATCCCCAACTGCAAACCGCCGAAGTGCGGACCGGACTAGAAAAAAGTGCGGCCCACTTCGAGGTGTTTCCCCTGGGCGATCGCTTTCCGATTCCCGGCGTACCGCAAGTGCTGGCCGATAGCGCCCTCTCGGCCTGTCTGCTTCCCTTATGGGAGAAGCCGCACGCGATCGTCGATCTGGCCCGACGCTGGCACCAGTTGCGCCCCCTGCATCCCGTCACCTTACAACCGATCTCCCTAGCCGAGTCCGTGACGGCGGTGCGGCGCTTGCTAACCACTGCGTTCGACTTCGGATACGTCCTGTTGGAGACCCAATAAAAAATTTGGCACGAGGCGATCGTTATGCCGGCCAAAGCGGGTAAACTACCTAATGCGAGCCACACCCTCCTCGATAAACGCCCGATCGTCCAAAAATTTTTCGAGGCCGGTGATAAGAACGCCAATCCGACTGGGTAAGCTACCTATAGGAGCAACACCCATCCGGTAACGACCACGCCAAGGAGAACCGTCCATGAAGACTGATTTTCAAGCCAAATTCCTCCAACACCTCAATAAAAAGAAAAAAGAAGAAGGTTTTACGCTGATCGAACTGCTAGTGGTGATCATCATCATCGGTATTCTGGCGGCGATCGCCCTGCCCTCGTTCTTGAACCAAGCGGCGAAAGCCAAGCAAGCTGAAGGGAAAAACAACTGCGGTGCGATCGTCCGCGCCCAACAAGCCTATCGCTTAGACGAGCCCGAATTCGCGCCCGATTTGACGAGCTTAGAAATCGGCATTCCCGAAAAAGGAAATCACTACAAAGTTGAATGGGTTTCTGCTACTGTCGAAGAAGCTAAAGTGGCCTGCGTTCCCATCACGGACACTGCGACTTTACGCGGCTACGGTGGTTTAGCAACGGTTACGAGCGGACAGTCCCTCGCTGGGCTATGCGGTGAAAAAGAGCCAGGTGGAGCTCAGTGCATTCCCGACAGTGTCGATCCCACTGACGGCGTACAGTGCGGTGGCGACTGCGAACCGGTTGACTAAGACTGGCAACGCGCCCACCATGAATCTCTCATGAAGATTCAATATAAAGCTATCGGCAAGCTGCGGCTTCCCGGTAGCTTTGTTGTATTAAAGAAGGAGCGAGCTTGTGGAGGTTTTAGAAGCAGCAAAAACCGATTGGGAAGCCCGACGGTACGATCGCGCGGCCGAGATTTACGAAGCGGCGATCGCCGAGAACCCAGAAGCAATTTGGCTCTACTGGCATTTCGGGTTGGCCCTGCTGCTGCAAGGGGAGGAAGAAGCGGCCCAACTGGCTTGGATGACTCCCCTCATGGAAGCCGAAGCCGAGGTGCAACTGGAGGGGGCCGCCGAACTGCTGCGAGTCCTCGCGGCCGAGGCCGATCGCCAAGAAACCCTGCCCGACTTGGAGATGGCCCGCACGATCCGCCTGCACGCGCGGGAAATCGATCCCGAAAACACGGTCAACTTACTGCATTTGGCTCGCTTGTCTTTGGCGGGTGGCGAACGCGATTTGGGGGAGGAGATCTTAACCGAAACCCTCGAACTCCAGGAAGGCGATCGCCTCGAAACCGAAGATGAAGCCCAGTTGTGGCTGCAAACCCTGGACGCAGCGATCGCGGTTTTGCCCTTCACCCCCGCCATTCTCGATTTTGCTCGCACCTGTAGCGACATCGTTGGTGCGGGGGCGCGCGATCGTCTCTACCAACGGGCCGGACAGCTTCAGCGTGAAGGTAAAGCTGACGCAGCCATCGAATTGGTGCAAATTTGCATAGATGCCGATCCCAACGACATTTTTTATGCGGAGTTAAGGATTCATGCGCTCTATCGCGCCAACCGCTACACCGAATGTTTAGAAGCCGCAGAACGCTATCTCCAAATTGCGCCTCACGTTTGGGCAAAAATTGAAGCCTACCACATCATCGCCCAAGCCTTGCTGACGTTAGGCGGTCAAAGCGAGCGGGCGCAAGCCGTTCACGAGGAAATTAAGCGGTTGTTACTCTCACCCGAAATTGATGGAGACGTAGAGTATCGATGGGTGCTGAAATTGGTTGTTGCCGGATCTCATTCTTACTATTTTAACGACGACCCGCAAGCTAATTATACTATCCGCGATCGCGCTGCCCGTAGCTTGAGCGCCAAGCTGCAACAGCACTACGATCGCAGGTTTCAAACCTACAGTCAAAATATATCTGAACGCCGCCAAAGCGGGACAAAAAAACTTAAAATCGGCTATCTATCGGAGTTTTTTCGCGACCATTCCATTGGCTGGTTGGTACGCTGGATTTTTAAATATCACGATCGCGATCGCTTCGAGATTCGGGCCTACACTCACCCGCGTACAGAAGACTGGTTGAGCTATCGTTACAAAAGCGAATATTGCCCCGAGGAACTGCAAGAAATTCCTTACTCCATCGAGCAAACGGCCGATCGCCTCCACGACGACGGGATCGATATTTTAGTCCATCTCGACAGCATTACCTCAACAGTGGGAACCGCCGTCACCGCTCTCAAACCCGCTCCCCTACAAATCACTTGGTTGGGGTTCGATGCTTCGGCAATTCCGAGCGTAGACTACTATCTCGCCGACGGTTATTCTTTGCCACCGTCGATGCAACAATATTACAACGAAACGATATGGCGCTTGCCCCAAACTTATCTAGCGGTCGATGGGTTTGAAGTGGGTACGCCAACCTTGCGACGGGAGGATCTCGATATTCCTGAAGATGCGATCGTCTATTTTAGCTCCCAAACCGGGTTCAAACGTCACGCCAATAACGCTCGCTTGCAGATGCAAATTCTCGATCGAGTGCCCGACAGTTACTTCCTCGTTAAAGGGCTGGGCACCGATCGCGATCTAATTGCCAACTTCTTCTACGAAATTGCCGCCGAAGTAGGAGTCAGCAGCGATCGCTTGCGGTTTCTCGATCCGGTTCCCTCTTCTCTCACCCATCGCGCCAATTTAGCCATCGCCGATGTGGTACTCGATACCTACCCTTACAACGGTACCACAACCACGTTAGAAACGTTATGGATGGGCATTCCCGTTGTCAGCCAAGTCGGACAGCAATTTTCCAGCCGTCAAGGATATACGCTGCTTAAAAATGTGGGTGTCGAAGCCGGAATTGCCTACACCGATGCAGAATACGTGGAGTGGGGAGTCAAATTAGGATGTGACAAAGAACTGCGATCGCGCGTCGCATTTCAACTTTGGCAGGCCCGCCGCCATTCTCCTTTGTGGAATGCCAAAGAATTTACCCGCCAACTCGAAATCGCCTACGAACAGATGTGGGATCGGTGGATTGGGGGATTAGGGGGTTAGGGAATTAGGGAGTTGGGGGGAGGGGGAGACAAGGGGACAAGGAGAGGGTCAGTCAGCGATCGGCGATCGGTTAAAACCTAACCCCTAATACCTAATCCCTAATACCTTACGTTGTTGCCTCCATGACAAACTGCGGTGCGAGCAGTTGTTCCACATTTTCGGGAGCCGATTCGATCTGTTCTTGCTCCACGAGAAATGCGCCCAAACTCTGCAAATAGTCACCCAAATAAATATCGCTGTCGCGATCGCCCAACATTTCGCGATTGCGCTCTAAATCCGTTAAATTGACCCCTTCGAGTTCGGCGGCCACTTCTTCGGGAGATAGCTGTAACTCGCGACCGACAATTTCGATCGCCTCGTCGCGGTTGGTTTCTAAAAAGTTGAGAGCCTCGGCAATTCCTTCTACAAACGCTAGGGTTGCTTCGGGATGAGACTCGGCAAACTCAGTTGAGAATAAATACAAATCGACGATCGCCGACGGCATTTTCGAGGTATCGTAAATAATGCGTCCGTCGGTTTGGGCTTCGTTCGCCGACTGTAAATAGGGCGAAAAGGTGACAGCAATATCGGTACGTCCGGCTTGATAGGCAGCCGCCGCCGCATCGGGAGTTGTATTAGAAATGGTCACGTCTTCGGGAGTCAACCCTGCTTCTTCTAGCACTTTAAGCAAGAAGAAATGGCTGACCGATCCTTTTTCTAGGGCAATGTTTTTACCCTTAAAATCTTCGATGCTTTCGATACTGTTTCGGGCCAAAATTCCATCGCCGCCAGAAGACGAATCCGCCACCATAATAATGCGGTAGTCCTGTCCGCGTTCGGCGAGAGCCACAATTTCGGGAGCCACCGAACCTAGTCCTTTGAGTTGTCCGGCCGCAAAGGCTGTATTCACTTCAGCATTGGCGCTAAAAACATTGTACTGGAGATCCAGACCGCGCTTGCTAAAAAAACCTTTATCCAGAGCAATAAATAGAGGCGTAAACCCAATCCAAAGGGTAATGCCAAAGGGGGCGGCGATCGACCCTGCCCCCCCTGCTTCTCCCTCGGTTTCCGTTCCCCCTTGTTGCTGCCCGCACGATTGCAAAACTGCCGTTCCCATGACTCCCGTTAGCAGCCAGAGGGCTTGTCGGCGCGTCCACAGTTGTACTCGTCCCTGCACGATAGTCGCTCCTAAGTTGAGGTCATATCAGATAATGTTGCGCTTTATTATACTACAATCGATCGCAATATCTGCGAATCCAATATAACAAATTATTAAATTTTATTGAGCGTCCGTCACCCAATTAAATTTATTCTATACGCTTGACAGTCTATGGATCGATCGTCTACACTGAATGCGCTCCCCATGAAACTTATCGATTCTCATGGCTTTAGACATTGACTTGACCGAACTTCGAGCGTCCAATGGTAGCACGGACGCGGCCGTTGAAGTTCCGCCCAACTTGATTGCCACCAACGTGAACGTTTTCTCTGGCGATCTGTTGCTGACTTGTACCTACTCTCCCGAAATCAGTCCGGCCGTTTATCAGAAGTTAGCACGGGGGCGACGCGCCTTTTCGTTTTGTCCCGAACTGACCCATCTCGATAAACTGGGTTTCAAACTCTGCACGATTTTCCGACTCGATCGCGTCCAGAGTTTGGTGGTGCTGACGAAAGATGGTTCGCCGCACTCGATGCAAATTCCCTTGATGGTACAAGAGGCGGCTGAAGATGTGGGTTTTGATAAAAACAACATCCGCTACTTCTGCTTAGAAGGGGGCGAAGTTCACGAGTTTTCCGACTTGGCTGTTCGCAAAGCGCGTCACTACTCGGAAATTCAAAAACTCTTGCCAAGTGCGAAACTGCGCAAGGTGACGCAAATTCTCCGCGCTCCCGGCGGTTGTCCCAACGATCGCGCCGAAACTTACGAATCGGTGGTCAAAAACCTCGAAGAAGAAGTGCAGGAAGTGCGCGAAGCAGTAGAGAAAAAAGACATTGACAATCTCATCGAAGAACTCGGCGATGTCATGTTCAATCTTTACTTAATGGCGCAGATTGCTGACGAGGATGGCAAATTTGACATTTTGGAAGTTCTCGATCGCGTCTCGGACAAAATGATTCGCAATCACGAGTCAATTTTTGCCCCGATTAAGCTCAAATACTAAACGATTCAGCAGTAGGGGCGATTCGCGAATCGCCCCTACAAAGCGCGATTGACGTTGACAGGTCTCATCTGCATGGAAATTTGTTACGCCGATCGACCCTTGTCAAAAAGCGATCGTCCCGCGATTTTTTTAGCCGGGCCGACCACTCGCAGCCGAGATGTTATCTCCTGGCGACCCCAGGCCCTAGAAATTTTATCAGACTTACAGTTTGCAGGTCGAGTTTTCGTGCCCGAGCGATCGCAGGGAGTGACGCAAGTGGACTCGATCGAAGAGTTTGAGTGGGACGCAACGGGACTGGGAATGGCAAATGCGATCGCCTTTTGGGTGCCCCGAAACATGAAAACCTTACCCGCACTGACAACCAATGTGGAATTCGGTCGCTATGTTAGTATTGCCAGCGATCGCGTATTTTACGGCCGTCCCGACACGGCTGAAAAGATATCGTATCTCGATTGGCTCTACGAACGCCATACCGGGAGAAAACCCGTTAACCAGTTGCGATCGTTACTTGCAGAGGCGATCGCGGCCGTTTCCTAATTAGGTATTAGGTATTAGGTTTTAGGTTTTAGGTTTTAGGTATGAGATTCGAGGTTCAAGGTAGGAGATTGTATTCCCCCTAATCCCCTAATCCCCTAATTCCCTAACCCCCCAATCCCCTCACCCCCAATTCCCCATCCCCCCAATCCCCGTCCTCATCGTACCCATCAGCAAAATTGGCGATCGTTCCCCGATAAATGTGTTAAGCTACCGTACTTGAAGTCAAATGCTTCCTCACACACTATGAAACGACGCAAAAGCCTGTGGCTGTCGGGATTGTTCGGCTTGGGGTTGGTCGCAACCTTTTTGTTCGGACAGTTACCCTTTGCCCCCTCAACCATCGGGTCGCAACCCGTCGAAGCCCAAACTGTAGAAGAGTTACGCGGATTTTGGGTGGATGCGTTCCATCCGGGCATCAAAAGTCCTAGCGAAGTGGACAAGCTGATCGCTGATGTCAAAAAGGCCAACGCTAACGCTATTTTCGCACAAGTGCGGCGACGCGGCGATGCCTACTACAACAGCAACATCGAACCGCGTACCAACGATCCGAACCTGGTTCCCGGTTTTGATGCCTTAGATTATCTCATCGATCGCGCTCACGCCGAAGGCATCGAAGTCCACGCTTGGATGGTGACGCTTCCAGTGTACAAAGAGGGAGGAGTCACCACCACCGCACCCTCTCACGTTTGGCAACAACACGGCCCCAACGCTCCCGGCCGAGATAACTGGGCCATGATGACCCTGGGTGGCGAGGCCCCTGGCTTTTTGGATCCGGGACATCCCGAAGTCGCTGACTACACCATCTCCGTGTACCTCGACGTGCTGCGAAATTACGATGTAGACGGACTGCATTTAGACTATATTCGCTACGATGGCACGGATTGGGGCTATAATCCCACTGCTGTGGCTCGCTTCAGGAAAGAGACCAACCGCACCGACACTCCCGCACCCAGCGACCCCCAATGGAGTCAATGGCGACGCGATCGCGTTACGGATCTGGTACGGGGACTGTACCAACAAGCAACGGCGATCGATCCCGATGTGAAAATTTCGGCGGCGGTGATTGCATGGGGAGAAGGCCCGAGCGATCGCGATAGCTGGTATCGCACTCGTACCTATTCCGAAGTCTACCAAGACTGGCGCGGTTGGCTCGAGGAAGGCATTATCGATCTTGCCATTCCTATGACCTACCATCGCGACGGCGATCCCAATCAGCGCGTCTGGTACGATCGCTGGGTCGAGTTTGCTAAAAACAATCAGTACGATCGTCACGTCGCGATCGGTGTAGGAGCCTATCTCAACTCTTCTGACAGTACCATTTCTCAACTGCGTCGCGCTCAAGCTCCCTCGCGATCGGGTCAGATGGTACGGGGTCAGGTGATTTATTCCTACGCCAACAGCAACCTCGATGCTATGGAAGGCGACACCTACAGCAACGATCGCTTCTACGGAATGCTACCGCAAGTGTGGCGTTCCCCGGCACGGATTCCCGATATGCCTTGGAAGCGTTCTGTCGCTACTTCTTCGGCCCCGGCCGAGACTCAGTAGACGATCGATCCTTCAGTGCGGTAGAATGTTCCTTTAGGGAGATGCCGCACTTGAAGGATAATTCTGGTAACATAGCTGTTATTGGCCGTCGGCGGTATTAATATAAAAAAATACTGCTAAGGGGTCATGCTTAAAAGTCAAAAGCGCTACGATATCGTCAAATGTCACCTCAACCTAATAAAAACAATTTCTATCAAGATGATGCTTTTGCATTTCGACTTGAAATGCTGAAAAAGGAGCTTGATTTTACAGATGAATCCATTCGCAAAATTGATGATATTGGCAACAGCATAAAAAACTGGTCAATTCTCTCTCGCCTGGACTGGAGCAATTGCTATAATTTTAGGAAAACCCGAATTATATTATGTGGGCTTGTCGTTTCTAAGTGTAATCATTGCTATTCTTCTTTACTTCGTTCCCCCTCTAACATAAGAGAGTAGGTAGTAGGTAGGGTGGGCATCGCCCACCTTAATATTAGACCTAAAAGGGTCTCTTACTGAATGAAAGTTTGGTCTTTACTCTGGACAACGTGGGCGCTTTCGCTGTTGCTAGCGATTACTTTGATGTGGGGCGCACTGATAATCAACCCGTATGTCGATCCTCCCCACCTTTATGTTTTTCTTGGAATTGGCTTTTTTAATGGCTTAGTGTTGCCTTCTCTTATCGTATTTCCCCCATGGGCTGGCGTAAGTAGCGGATCTTATACAAATCTAGCAATTGCAGTTTTAGTTGGCCTAGCTCAATGGTTCGTTATCCGTCAATTAGGCAGGCTTTGGTTGCTAAATTGGCAAGATCGTAAATGGTATTGGAAATTCCTATTTCCTGTCGTTCTTGCTAGTTATTATATCATTACTGGATTGCTGTCTATGTATTTATTTGCCATCGCCGTGAGTTGATAAAAAGGTTGCCATTATTCCAGAGGCGATATTGGCAGTCAAATAGAAGTGGCGAGGGGAACTGGACGATCGCCCCTTTCAGGAGTTATAATACACCTGCACTCTACTAGATCGTTAGTCCCCAAACTGGCGATCGCAAGATATAGATGGCAACCCGATGAGACAAATTAAGATTATTGTCGAGAAGCACGCCGAAGGTTATGTCGCTTATCCGTTGGGTGTTCGAGGTGTTGTGGTTGGCGAAGGCGACACCTACGAAGACGCGATCGCAGACGTGCGATCGGCGATCGCGTTTCATATTGAAACATTTGGCGAATCCGTTCTAGACACTGAAGATGTTATACTTGAAGCCTTCGTCGCCGAAGCCAGTGTATAATGGCAAAATTTCCCGTTGATGCCCCTAAATCAAAAGTGATTAAAACATTAGAAGATTTAGGATTTTCTATTGTTAGAGAGAAAAACCACATTTCAATGGTTCGCCAAAATTCTGATGGCACAGAAACTCCCTTAACGTTACCGAACCATAATCGCATTAAGGGCTCGACGCTTAGAAGTATTTGCACTCAAGCAGGTATTTCACGAGACGACTTCATAGCGGTTTACAATCGGACTTAGTTGCGATCGCCCCTCACAGGAGCTATAATACACTGGCGATCGCAAAGCGTCACGCATCGGAGAATAGTGAAAATGGGCTACGTTTTTGCAGAAATAGAGTTAAGCAATCCCAGACAGCAAAATTTAACCCCCTTGAACGTTAGGGCTTTAGCCGATACGAGTGCGTTAATGTTGTGTATTCCCGAACATATCGCCCTGCAACTGTGCCTCGAAACTGAATCTTTTCGGGAAGTTTCAGTGGCAGACGGAAGAAAAATCAGAGTTCCCTATGTTGGCCCCATTAAGGTCACTTTTGGGCAACGATTTTGCTACTTGGGAGCGTTAGTCTTTGGGGATGAAGTATTATTGGGTGCAGTGCCAATGGAAGATATGGACTTAGTTGTGAACCCAGGAGGTCAAGAGGTCACTGTTAATCCCCACAATCCCAATATACCACACGCACGAGTTAAGCTCGCTACAAAAATACGAAAGAGTTGAAGGAATAAAGAGGACGGTGAAAACTGATGAATCGCTATAGCATAATTATTGAGTGGTCGGATGACGATCGCCTGTTTCTGGTCACAATTCCAGAGTTTGCCGATCGCGTTGTTATGCCTTGTACGCACGGCAAAACTCGTGCAGAAGCCATTCGTAACGGTGAAGAGGTAATGGAAATGTATCTAGAAGCGTGGCAAGCCGAAGGGGATCCGATCCCCGAACCGAAAACGCTGCAAGTTGCCTGACGAGGGGGGCGATTGTGCTGGACGATCGCCCCTTTCAGGAGTTATAATACACCTGCACTCTACTAGATCGTTAGTCCCCAAACTGGCGATCGCAAGATATAGATGGCAACCCGATGAGACAAATTAAGATTATTGTCGAGAAGCACGCCGAAGGTTATGTCGCTTATCCGTTGGGTGTTCGAGGTGTTGTGGTTGGCGAAGGCGACACCTACGAAGACGCGATCGCAGACGTGCGATCGGCGATCGCGTTTCATATTGAAACATTTGGCGAATCCGTTCTAGACACTGAAGATGTTATACTTGAAGCCTTCGTCGCCGAAGTCAGTGTATAATAAAAGAGCAATCTCTCAAGATGCTAACCCTATGAACGGCACAACAGTCGAACGTCAGGCTCTCATCGATGTTGTGAATGCGCTCCCCGATCGCGCCTTGCTCGAGCTTGCCAGTTTTCTGGACTACTTGCGCTATAAAAATACTGTACCGCAGCAGGGAACTGGAGAGAGTAGCGATCTCGGCAATTGGGATCCCCTCGATCGAACGGAATCGCGATCGCAGCAAGAGTTAGAATGGCTAAGTATCGTGCAGCGCCATTTACCGCGATCGCAGCAGGAACGGTGGATGCTGTTGCGACAAAAGTTAGAGGAGGAAACCTTGACCGAGCAAGAACATCAGGAGTTTTTGACCTACAGCGATCTGCTAGAATCGTGGAATGCAGAGCGCGTAGAAGCAGTGATGGCGTTGGCGAAATTGCGAGGTATGGAGTTTAAAACGCTGTATCGGGAGCTAACTCCTCAAAACATGAATCTGTAGATGTCTCGATCGCGTTTACCCGCTTCTATTCGTCAAGTTCTAGCCGAGCGAGCTCGGGGTCGATGCGAATATTGCCAATCTCCCGAAGCCTATTGCCCGGACAGTTTTACAATAGAGCACATTGTACCATGCCAGCAGGGAGGTACGGACGATCTTAACAATTTGGCTTGGGCTTGTTTTGGGTGTAACGGTCGCAAGTACACAAAAATGCAGGGTGTCGATCCGCAAACTCAACAGTCTGTCGCTTTGTTTCATCCTCGCCAGCAAAAGTGGTACGAACATTTTGCATGGAGTGAAGACTTGCAGGTATTGGAAGGGCGATCGTCGCTCGACCGCAGGACGATCGCGGTGCTAGACTTAAATCGTCCGAGTGTGGTTAATTTGCAGCGAGTGTTGGTGATGGTAGGCGAGCATCCAGTTCAGAGGGAATATTTAGGGGAGGAAGGTGAAGACTGATGAATTGCTTATTCTCCTATTAGTTCGCTGGGTTCTCCTGGATAAAACTGGCTGTCCGAGATCTCTGCCAAGCTGTAGGGACATTCTTTAGGAAAGGTGCGATTTGGCAAATTCGTTTCGCCAGCCGCAAGTTCGATCGCTTTGAGATATGCTTTGCGAAGTGCCTCTTCAAGATAGGGTTTTAAACTGGGATTATCTTCGAGTAGATCGGCAATATCCAAGCGTTGGACGCGAATTGTCGCTAACCAACTACGAGTGCGATGCTGAGGTTGATATTGCCACTTTAACAAATGTCCGAGTAAGAGACTTAAGCGATTGCGGAGTTCTTGGCGCTGCTGCTTCCCCAAAGATTCTATCTCCTCAACCAAGTTGGGTAAGTCAATTTCTTGCCACTGTCGATCGCGAAGTAGCTGCGCTTGTTCTTGCGTCCAAGCATGATAGTCTACTTCATATAAGTTCAGTGCAGACGATCGATCGCTAGCTATCTCGGAACGGGTTGCGGGGACAGGCATAGACTTATATTAAAATGTCTGATAAGATCGTAGCACGAGATCGTCAATAAACGCAATCCTCTCATCCCCGAACCGAAATCGATGGCTAAGGATCGAGACCTAGCGATCGCAATCGTTCTAGCAACACTTGATTTTCTCGAGCGAGTTCGCGATTGCGTTCTTCTGAAGCAGCAATGCGTTCTTCTGGGGTTTGATAGCGATTTCCGCTTTCATCGTACCAATACAGCCATTCTCGACTGATTCCTTGATACTTGCCTTGTTCCCGGCCAATTCCTAAGCCAATTTCGGGCATCCAAGTGGGAGACTCTGTGCTGTAGAGTTCGTACTCTTCCCCGTTTAGCTTGTAGATTTCTAGAGGAGGTTTGCGCTGGCGTAAAGGATTGTAGATGACGTAATATAAAATACCTAACTTGGCGTAGTCATCTTTCTTAGTGGAATACTCCCCCCGTCTCGTTTGCGACACTACTTCTAATACAAGGATCGGGACTTTCTTTTCTTGCCAAAGAACGTAACTCAAGCGCAGCCGTTCGTCAATGACGCGCGGTACGCCAATGCTTAAGAAACCATCAGGGACGATCGCGGGTTCTTGGGGATCGTAATAAACCCCCATATCGACTCCCAAAAACCAATCTTGACGCAGCGCCCAAATTAATGCCAGAATCGCTTCGAGCAAACCTGGAATGAGATGTTGTAATTGATTGTCCACAGGGGTATCGTCGGAGTCGGGTAAATCTTCAGCCGTCGGTAAATGTCGGTACAGATCGTAGTTTAGCATGGCTCTACTCTCCAACTAAATCAACGACGATCGGCAGACGATCGCAAGGGAAAGACGCTGCCAGTTCCGACTCCTCTTGGGCGCACAAACCGTTACTCGGATCGTAAACCAAGCGATCGATCTCGGCCTCTTCCGGCACTTCAAACGCCACGTCTCCCTGAAGGGTTTCGCCACTAGGAACGGCAGTTAAATCCGTTTCTAGCACCGACTCAGCGCGTAGATTTTGGCGGTAATTCTCCCCTTGGCGATCGACCAGTTCGATCTGGTTGAACGTGACGATGAAATCTTCATCGCCCGTATTTTCCACATTGACTGTCACCGCCAACCACGTCTTACCGTCGGGAGGCGTTTGTAAAATCCCCTCGCCGCTAAACTCGCGCACGCTTTCAAAGGTCAATTTCGCTCGTTTTCCGAGGTCGTTTTCGTAGGCGATCGCGTCTCCAAGTGCATAAACTGTACCCGCATTGGTTGTCGGTTCCGGTACCGAATCCACCACTTCCGTGATGGGTTCGGTAATGGCTTCTACGTCCCCCGTATCGATCGCGGGTTCGGTGTCGCTAACCTCAACTTCCGACGGTTCCGATACTTGGGGGGGCTGCGATCGCGGACATCCCGCTAACAGCAATACAGCCGCGATCGCGCCCCATTGACCCCATTTTCCTCGCTGTTGGTTACTCATTTGTTGTTGTTTCGTTTGGCGTTGAGAACGATTTCGTTCCCCACAATACTCCGTAGCGAATCAAGCCCTGACGGTAGCCATCGCGCATCAACGCGATCGCCAACGCCCCCCGTATGGTCTCCCATCCCGATGTTAGCAAACCCAACATCGCCATGGGGTCGAAAGCCGACTCGATGACCGCATCCCAAAAGGGGGCCACCGCCAACGACCAATCTTCCACTTGCAAATTCGTAAAACCGAGACCCCCAGCAATACTTTCGTATTCGGGCAGAGAAATGACATAAGGTAAGTGGTAGGCTTGGTAAATCTGCTCTAAATGTTGGCGTTCGGCCGTCGTCAGGGGGGCGTTCTCGGTAGAACGGTGACACCAAGTCGCCAGAACCAGCGTTCCCCCCGGTTTCAGCAGGCGGTAACACTCGCCCAAAAACCGAGCCTTATCGGGCATATGTTCCCCCGACTCTAGCGACCATACCAGATCGAAGGACTCGTCAGCAAAAGGTACATCGAGGGCGTTGGCGACTAAAAACCCCGCTTGCCCCTCCAAACCCGCTTCTCGGGCGCGATCGCCCGCCCTGGCAGCCTGTACGGGACTGAGAGTAATGCCCGTCCCTTTGATGTTAAACTTTTGCGTTAGGTAGAGGGTCGCACCCCCAATCCCGCAGCCGATATCCAACAGTTGCGACGTGCGATCGAAACTGGGAAGATAGGCGCGATCTAGCAATTCTTCCATGAGGTCGATTTGGGCTTGACGGCGGTCTTTAAGACGGTCGCCCTGGCTGCCATAATAGCCATGGTGCATATGTTCGCCCCAAACGCGCTCCCACACATCGCTGGAGGTATCGTAGAATTGTTGAATTTGTTCGTATAGTGTCGAAGTCATTGTAACGTAGAATGAGTGTTTCTAGAACAATTTGCCTGGGATTTTTGGGGACGATCGCCGTCGGAACCCTGTTGTTGATGCTGCCGATCGCCACTAGCGATGGCAGTTGGAATAATTTCATTGTAGCGCTATTTACGGCCACTTCGGCCACTTGCGTCACGGGTTTGATTGTTGTCGATACGGGCACCTACTACTCCAATATCGGCGAGTTTATTATCTTATTTTTAATTCAAATCGGTGGTTTGGGCTATATGAGTGCCACCACCTTTTTACTGCTGGTGTTGGGGCACAAATTTCGCCTGCGCGACAAAATGGCACTCCAACAAACATTGGATACGCCGGGATTGTCGGGGGTCGTGCAACTGTTAAAATCAATTGTTGCCATTACCATGCTCTTCGAGCTTACAGGTGCGTTTGCCCTGATTCCCATTTTTTATCGCGACTTTCCGCCCCGAGAGAGTATTTGGTTGGGCGTGTTTCACAGTATTAGTGCTTTTAACAATGCCGGATTTAGCTTGTTTGCCGATAGTTTGATGGGCTACGTTAACTCCGTACCCCTCAATATTGTTGTTTGCTTGTTGGTTATTTTCGGCGGTCTTGGCTATCAGACGATCGTCGATTTGTACAATTGGCTGCGGCTGATCTTAACGCGCACCAATCGCCGCCTTAACTTTTCGCTGCACTTTAAGATTGTCACGACAACGACTCTATTTTTGCTATTTTTAGGAACTGTTGTCGTCTGGATTTCCGAA
>CAKZKB010000389.1 GCA_937121005.1 uncultured cyanobacterium
CCGCATACTCTTCCATTTTATCTTGTAGGGACTGCAAGCTGTCGGAACGCGATCGTAATTCGATTACAAAATCGGGACATAGAGGGATAAATTTTTCCTGTTGCTGCGAGGAGAGAGAATTCCACCGTTCTAAGCGCATCCAAGCCGCATCGGGCGATCGCTCTCCGCCGTTGGGTAAACGAAACCCCGTGCTAGAATCAAAACAGATTCCCGTGCCATCTCTTTGCGACCAAATGCCTAGCTGGACGGCAATATTAAAGTTTCGATTTCCAGTAATTCCGCCTGTTGGTGGCATAATACTAATTGCTCCATGGCGATCGCGTTCGATGCGTAACTCTCGATTCGCTTGACAGAACTCGAAAAACTCATCTTGACTCATTTCCAGATCGCGAGGGAAGTTGAGAACGATGGGAGATGACAGCATTTTAACCTCCTACCAAATTTTACTCATATCGAGAACAAATCCGGGTAAAACCGGATCGCCACTCACAGTATCGGGGTTTTCCAAACATTCAGCCTCTTCACCGGGACGATAAATGTAAACGCGACGCTTTTGGCGATCGATAAGCCAACCGAGTTGAAAGCCATCTTCGGCCGCATACTCTTCCATTTTATCTTGTAGGGACTGCAAGCTGTCGGAACGCGATCGCAATTCGACAACAAAATTAGGACAAATTGGTGCGAACTTTTGCTGCTGTTCGAGTAGCAAACAATTCCAGCGTTCTAAGGAAATCCAAGCCGCATCCGGGGAACGATTCGCCCCTGTTGACAGCGTAAAACCCGTGCTGGGAGAAAAAGCAATCCCAGTACCGTCTTGTTTTGTCCAAATGTATAATTCTCCGAAAATGTTGCCTTCTCGATTGCCAGTAATTCCGCCTGTTGGTGGCATAATACTAATTGCTCCATAGCGATCGCGTTCGATGCGTAACTCTCGGTTCGCTTGACAGAACTCGAAAAATTCATCTTGACTCATTTCCAGATCGCCAGGAAAGTTGAGAACAATGGGAGATGACAGCATTTTAACCTCCTACCCAATTTTACTCATACAAACGCAGATGCCGACTTAAAGCGATTGCACCGATCGCAGGGTTCCGATAATGGCAAATTTACCGTAGAACTTCGTCCGGTTGCCCGCTAGTTCCACTTCAACAATGTAGCCGTATTTTTGCCTGCATTTAAATGTTAGTTCCAATACAGATGAGTCTTGCTGAAAGCATTCATGGATACCTTTGTTGACGCGATCGTAATCGTCATCAACCACCAGTTTTAACAGCGATCCTAATCCGACCAACTCTTCAAAGGAATACTCGAAAATTTCGGCAAAGCGATGGTTGGCGTAGAGAAATTTGCTGTCTACCGTGATAATATATTGACCGAGGCTCGATAGAGATTCGCGATCGGGAACCGAAGTTTCTTCTTCGGGAACTTCTGCTTCGACTTGCGGCAGTGGGGTAGCATTTTGGTTGGCGTAAAGAACGGCGCGATCGAGGACTAAAGCCAAATGCGGGGCAATTTGTTCCATGCACCACGTCGCCGCATCGCCAAACGACTCGGGTTCGGCGTGCATTAACGTCACCAATCCTAACAGGTGTTTCCCTTTTTGAATAGGGACGCACAATGCCGATCGCACCTTGTAGGGTTCTGAGGGCAATTTAATCCAGCGATCGTCAGTTTGCGTATCGCTAATGACTCCAATTTGCCGATACTGCGTCACCCAACCCGCCAAACCGCGATCGAGCACTTGACCGATCAAACTGTTACGCTGTCCTTTGATGGTTGCGCCGCGAGCGAGAATACTTTCCTTGACAGTGCCGTCGGTATCGAGTAAAAATAAACTCGATTCTTCGGCTCCTGTGAGTTGGTTGGCAACGCTCACCACTTCGAGCAATAAAGATTTGAGCATCAGCGAACCGCTTGCGGCTTGCTCCATGGCAAACGATCGCGTCGTCAATTCCTGCTGGGCGGCGAACAATTTTTCCACGAGCTCGCGCGGCGGTTGCCATCGCGGGGGGGCGGTGGCAGGAGGAGATGAAGTTTGGGGTCGATCGCTCATGTGTCGCTGCGCTCCAATTCAAAATTCAAAATTCAAAATTTACGCCTGATGTGTATTAGCCGAAACCCTATCTGGGCGGTAGTTTGAATCGACGGTTTCCGAACTCGTTTCCAGTGCGATCGCCCTATATCGCCACTTTCAGGTTCCAATCCACATTAGCCGTAATCTAGTTTCTATGTCTAAAGCTGGAGGTTTGTATCCGGGATATTCTCAGTTATTATACTGAGCGTTACCTCCGGATCGGAGATCGAACTTCCATAGTGGGGATTTTAGACTGGGTTTTGCCAACCGACAAGACGATCGCCAACCCCCGCAGGAGTTAGGGCGATCGCTCTGGGTTGCCCCCCGTCAAACTGGCAAACACGATCCGCGACAGTTCCGGGAAGATTTCCTCGTCCGCACCGTAGGCAACATCGTCGCCAAACACTGCTAAGATGTAGTTGGCGCGACCGTCCACTGTCCGCACGAGGGCGACTTCGTTGCGCGTCTCGGTGGTTAAGCCTACTTTAGAGTATAAGGAAACTTGCGATCGTCGCAGTTCCTCCATCAAGCCGCCGCCGAAGAACCCATCGATAGGATGGTAATAGCCATCGCGCCAGGGATCCCAAGTTAAATCCCGTTTCATCAGTTGTAGCATTTGGCGGCTGGCGGTTTCGGAAATGGCGCGTTTGTTGGCAATTTCGTACATCAACCGGGCGGCGTGGGCGGCACTCATTTGGTTCCTAACGGCTTCGGGCTCCGTACCGCTTGCCAGGAGTTCTCGTCCTTGGGGGAGATCCTGTCCCAAGTAATAGATCGGATAATTTTTCTGGGCGATATTGAGTTGTTCGTAACCCGAATTTCCAAAGAAACGATTGACAAACTGACGAGCGTGGAGCCAGCGATCGAAGTCTTCGGTGTCGAATGGATCTCCCGGTGCGGTTTGGGTCACTTCATCGACAATAACACTAGCTGCGTCGTTGTTCGATAGCTGTACCATCTGGCACAATTCGCTGTCGCATTCTTCGAGATCGAAATTGAGTTTTTCCGGCGGTAAAATCCCCCGTTCGACGCGATCGAATAACAGCACCATCCAAAAAATCTTCACCACGCTGGCGGGATAGCGAAGGGTTTGTCCGCGATATTCGGCGAACTGTTGGGTATTGAGATCGACCAGATACACCGATAGTCTGTCGGTGGGCATTCCGCGAATGTAAGCCGATCGCACCACGCGATCGACGATCGCTTGCAGCCGTTGACTGCGATCGAGGTTGGGAGGCACTTTGGCATTGTAGCTGGCTTCGCCATTGCTAAACAAGTTGGAAGAAATGTCGGCGACTCCTTCATCGAAAGAAGCGGGCAACCCCACTGATGCTTTCGCTGTCAGGGACGGATCGCGCCCCTCTCCCGCCGTCAACCCCACAAAAATGGCCGTCCCCAGTCCCGCCAAGACGATGGCGAGTTCGGCCGTTTGCGATCGCCAGTTTAACCTCCGAGGGCGTACATTTCCTGACGATTGTTGTTTGTGCTTGCGCCTGCGCCGCCGTTTGCTCACCAATTTCACCCCATTGACATCCTCCCCGCCCTATAGAGGAGCGGGGATTCCTAAATCACGAGAATTAG